>JAOPUY010000541.1 GCA_025963265.1 Frankiales bacterium
ACTGGAAGTTGATGACGTGGGTGACGTCATCAACGTCAAGGCCGCGGGCGGCGACGTCGGTGTCCACGAGGACGTCTACCTTGCCGGAGCGGAAAGCCCGCAGCGCCTGCTCGCGGGCCCCCTGCCCAAGGTCGCCGTGCACTGCCCCAGCCGCGAAGCCGCGCTCCACGAGCTCGTCGGCGACCTTCTGCGCAGTGCGCTTGGTCCGGGTGAAGACCATGGTCAGACCGCGGCCCTCGGCCTGCAGGATGCGGGCCAAGACCTCGACCTTGTCCATGGCGTGCGCCCGGTAAGCGAACTGGTCGACGTGCTCGGTGGCCGGGATCTCATTCGCCGTCTCGGCCCGGATCTGCATCGGCTGGATCATGAACTGGCGGGCCAGCGAGACGATCGGACCGGGCATGGTCGCGGAGAACAACATCGTCTGGCGCGCCGCGGGCAGCATGGCCATCAGCTTCTCGATGTCGGGCAGGAAGCCCAAGTCGAGCATCTCATCGGCCTCGTCGAGCACCAGGCAGCGCACGTTGCCGAGCACGAGATGACCCTGCTGAGAGAGGTCGAGCAGTCGCCCCGGCGTGCCGACGATGACGTCGGATCCGGACTTGAGCGCGTCGACCTGCGGCTCGTAGGCGCGGCCGCCGTAGATCGCGACCACCTTGGCCCCCAGGTCTTTGCTGGCGGTGGTGAGGTCGCCGGCGACTTGCACGGCCAATTCGCGGGTCGGTGCGATGACCAGCGCCTGCGGAGCAGCGCCCTTGGGGCTCGGCACCGCGATGCGGTTCAGCAGCGGCACGCCGAAGCCGAGGGTCTTGCCGGTGCCGGTGCGGGCTTGCCCGATGAGGTCTTGGCCGGCCAAGGCGATCGGCAGGGTCAATTCTTGGATGGCGAAGGTGTGCTCGATGCCCACGGCCTTCAGGGACTTCACGATCTCCGGGCGGATGTCGAAGTCGGAGAACAGCGGGCTCTCGGCCTTCACCGGCGCGTGCGCGGCCAGCGGGGCCGGCTCGGCCGACCCGGGCTCGGCGCCGGTCACGGCGGGCGTAGTCTCAGGATCTTCCAGCTGTCCGGCGGCGTGGTTTTGTTGGGCAGGTTCAGTCATGTGGCAGGTTCCAATTCTGGTTCACAGGTGCGCTGTTCGGGCTGATGTGGTGGGCACCTGCTACTGCATGCCAGCTTGCCGGTCCGCGGCCGCCAGCGCGGCAGACACCCGCTAGGACGTGAGCTGGGGCGTTGAACAACCCGGCTCAAGCCCCAGTCTAGCGCTCGGCGCCTGACCAGCCCGGGAGCTGGGCGCTAGCCTCGCTCTTGTGACTAGCACTGGACCCGGGCCTCAGCTCGAGCATGAGCCCACCGTGGAGCCTGCCGTAGCGCCGGCCACGCCTGCCTTGGACGTCGAGCCGGCCGCCGTCCTCGACCTGCTCGGGGTGCTCGCCTATGGCGAGCTGAGCGCTTTCGACCGGATGGCGGCCGACGCCCGGATGGCGCCCACGGTCGCGGCGCGGGCCGCGCTGTCGGGGATGGCGGCGATCGAGATGAGCCACTACGACCGGCTGGTCGCGCGCATCTCGTCGATGGGTGAGGACCCCATGGCGGCGATGGCGCCCTTCGTCGAGACGTTCGAGGTGTTCCACGCCCGGACCGAGCCGCGCACCTGGGGCGAGGCGCTGGTCAAAGCCTATGTGGGCGACGGTCTGGCCGCGGACTTCTATCGCGAGGTCGCCGAGTTCGTCGACGTGTCGACCCGCGAGCTCGTCTTCGCGGCGCTGGCCGACGCGGGGAATTCAGACTTCGCGGTGCGGGAAGTCGGCCTGCTGATCGCCGCCGACGCGACGGCGGCCTCGCGGCTGTCGCTGTGGGGCCGGCGGCTGGTCGGCGAGGCGATCAGCCAGACCCAGCGGGTCGCGGCCGAGCGGGACGCCTTGACTCGGCTGATCGTCGGGGGAGCGGGCGGGCTGGCCGAGATCGGCCAGCTGATCGACCGCATCACCGCCAAGCACACCAAGCGGATGACATCGATCGGCTTGTCCAACTAGGGGTCTGAGCGGGGGCTAGCCGGCGACGAACCCGACTCGGCGGACGTCGGCCTGGGCGATCTCGACGTAGGCGATGAGGTTGGCCGGAATGATGACCTTTCGACCGCGCTCATCGGTCAGCGACAGCTGGCCGTCCACGCTCTTCAGCGCGGCGGCGACCAATTCCTCGACCTCGGCGGGCGTGTGCGTGCTCTCCAGCGTGATCTCGCGGGGAGTGTGCAGAACGCCGATCTTGACCTCCACGAGGAGCCTCCTGATTGCAAATCCGTTGTCGGCCGACCCATTGACCGGCAACTGCTTACGCTAGCTGAGGCGTTGGCCGAAGGTGGTCCCGCCCGCTGCGCTCTCAGCGAACTCGCCTCAGGACTCGGGCTTGCCCGCCAGCGGGAAGTGCGAGATGCCCCGCCACTGCAAGGTCTCCATGAGCCTGATCGCCTCGGCTTTGCTCACCGGCCGATCGGCGTCCAACCACCAGGTGGCGGTGATCTGCGCCGCCCCGGTCAGCGCGGCGCCGAGCAGCTCAGCTTGCGGGCGGGACAGACCGGTGTCGGCGGCGACGGTCTCGGCGACCGCCTGCATGGTCAGCCGGGCCACCCGGTCGACCCGCTCCCGGACCGCGGGCTCGTTGCCGAGATCGGACTCGAAGATCAGTCGGAACGCGCCCTCGTCGCCCCGGTCGGCTCCGTCGACGAAATCGAAGTACGCGGTCATCACGTTGTGGATGCGGTCGCGGTTGTCCTCGGTGGCCGCCAGCGCGGTGCGCACCCGGCTCAGCAGCTCCTCGGCGTGGGTGTCCAGCAGCGCCAGGTACAGGTCGAGTTTGCCGGGGAAATGCTGGTAGAGCACCGGCTTGGAGACCCCGGCCCGGACGGCGATGTCATCCATGGCGGCGGCGTGGTAGCCATTGCTCACGAACACCTCTTGCGCCGCCGCGAGCAATTGCTTGCGCCGGGCTGAGCGCGGCAGCCGCGCCCGACCCGAACCCTCGACCGTCTCGGTCATGGACGCCTCTCTGCCGGCCACGGCGCTGACCTGCTGGCCACCGCTGGCAAAGCGGGATTCTAGTGCTCAGTACGCTGGCTGAGACGGGGTCGCCGCCTGCGGGCCGATGTTCGCGCCCGAGCGCCTGTCGCCGGCTGTCGCCGCCTGGCGCCATTACAAGCAGCTCTGGAGGACGAGGGTATGACCGCGATCGCCCTGCGCTCCCGCAGCCGACGGGCGCCGCTCACCGGCGCCGCCCGGGTGGCGCGCCTCAGCCAACTGCCCGTGGCCGCGCCCGACGTCGCCCGCGACCCGTGGCCGGGGCGCTTTGAACGGCTGGCCGGCGCCGACATCTTCGTCCGCGCGACGCCGCCGGTCGATCCGGGCCCGAACCAACTGTCCGGCCGGCCAGCGGGCGGCGGGCCCGAGCCGGCGCTTTACGTGCACGGGCTCGGTGGCGCCAGCACCAACTTCACCGACCTCGCGGACTTGCTCTCGCCGTGGTTTGACGGCCACGCGCTGGACTTGCCCGGTTTTGGGCAGTCCGGACCGCCGCTGGGGGGCGACTACTCCATCGCCGCCCACGCGCGCGTCGTGGTGGCCTATCTGGAGCGCTCAGGCCGCGGCCCGGTGCATTTGGTCGGCAACTCCATGGGCGGCGCGATCTCGATCCAGGTGGCGGCCAGCCGACCCGACTTGGTGCGCACGCTGACCCTGGTCTCGCCGGCCGTGCCCGACCTGCGGCTGCACAACCAGGCGATGCTCGTGATCCCCGTGCTGCTCATCCCGCCGGTGGGCCGCCGGGCCCTGCGCCGCTTGGACCAGACCGCCGCCGAAAACCGGGCTCGGGCCACGATCGAGCTGTGCTTCGCCCATCCGGAGCGGGTGCCTGACAAACGTCTGGCCGAGGCGGTCGCCGATGTCACCGCCCGCCGCCAGCAAGACTGGGCCCACGACGCGATGCTGGCCTCGCTCCGCGGCATCGTGCGCAGCTACCTGACGCCGCGCTCGCGTTCGGCCTGGCAGTCGCTGCGCGAGATCTCGGTCCCGAGCCTGGTGGTGTGGGGCGATCAAGACAAGCTCGTGCACGTGTCCAACGCCGAGCCAGTCGCTCAATCGCTCGGTGACGCGAGCTTGCTCGTGCTGCCCGACGTCGGCCACACCGCCCAGTTGGAGGACCCGGTCAGCACCGCACGGGCGATTCTGGGCCTTGCCGAGCGCGCAAATGACGGCCTCGGCCCGGCGGGTGTGGGAGCCTGATCGCGTGACGCACCCGAGGGCGCCCGAACACACGCGGTCGTCCGCCTCCAACCAGGCTGGCCGGACCAGGCCGTCGCACGCCAGCCCCCCGCCCGGCCGGCGCCCGCCGGAGCGCGCGCGGACGAGTGGCCATCAGCGTCCGCCCCGTCGCGGGCTCTGGTCCCGGTTCACTGATCGTTACGGCTGGCGGGCCTACGCGCTGCCGGTGTTGGTCGTGCTGACGGTCGTCGCGCTGGCGACCACTCGGTCGCCGAGCGCGGTGAAACGGGTGCTGGGCGATTCTCCCGCCTCGGTGGCCACGGCGGCGGGACCGCCGCCGGCGCCCTCGACCGAGAAGCTCAAGTCCGACGACCCCGGGGCCGGGGCGCTGGAGAGTCAGCTTCCGCCGATGAAACTGCCGCCCGGGCCGGCCTACACGACGACCGGCTCCGGGACTTACTCGATCATCCCCGGCACCTCGGCCGTGATCGGGCAGGGAACCGTGCACCGATTCTCCATCGAGGTCGAGAACGGCGTCACCGGCATAGACCTGAAGAGCTTTGCCGCGACGGTGATGTCGGCGCTGAGCAACGCCCAATCCTGGACGGCGGACGGCACCACCGCCCTGCAGCGGGTGGACAGCGGCCCGGTCGACTTCCACGTCACCTTGGTCTCCTCGATGACCGTGCGGCAGCTGTGCGGCTACGAGCTGCCGGTCGAGTCCTCCTGCTTCTCAGCCGGGGCCGGCAATCGAGTCGTCCTCAACGTGGCTCGCTGGGTGCGCGGGGCGAAGGCCTACTCCAGCGATCTGGCCACCTACCGCCTGTACGCGGTCAACCACGAGGTCGGCCACGCGCTGGGCCACAACCACGCGCACAACTGCCTGGCCAGCGGGATCGCGCCGGTGATGATGCAGCAGACCTTCGGCACCAAGACGGCCAGCGGCCAGATCTGCCAACCCAATCCGTGGCCCTATCCGACCGGGGTGAAAGACGCGCCCGGGCCGGAGCAGCCCGGCGATCAGGCCGACCTCAACTTCTACCGCCTCAACTCCAGCTGAGCGGCCGGCCGGGCCGAGCTGGCGGCGGCGGGCGGCGGCCGGCCGGCGGTGGCCGGGGGCGACGGACCGGCGATAGACAATGATGGGAATCCTCGCCTACGGTCGCGACGTTGTGCCTGCGAGAATGAATCTGACGAACTGTGCCCTTGGAAGGACCTGAAGTCGTGTCGCTACCGCCGCTGGTTGAGCCCGCCGAATCGCTGACCATAGATGAGGTACGCCGTTACAGCCGCCACTTGATCATCCCCGACGTCGCGATGGCCGGTCAGAAGCGCCTGAAGAACGCCAAGGTGCTGGTCATCGGCGCCGGCGGCCTGGGCTCGCCGGCCTTGCTCTACTTGGCGGCGGCCGGCGTGGGCACGCTCGGAATCGTCGAGTTCGACACGGTCGACGAGTCCAACCTGCAGCGTCAGATCATCCACGGCCAGTCCGACATCGGTCGCTCGAAGGCGGTGTCGGCCAAGGAGTCGGTGCTGGAGATCAACCCGCTTATCACGGTCAACGTGCATGAGACCCGGCTCGACACCGACAACGTGATGGACATCTTCGCCGGCTACGACCTGATCGTCGACGGCACCGACAACTTCGCGACCCGCTATCTCGTCAACGACGCGGCCGTGCTGTCCGGCAAGCCCTACGTGTGGGGCTCGATCTACCGGTTCGAGGGCCAGGTCAGCGTCTTCTGGGACAAGTACGGACCCAATTATCGCGACCTGTACCCCTCGCCGCCGCCGCCCGGCATGGTCTCCTCGTGCGCTGAGGGCGGTGTGCTCGGCGTCATCTGCGCCTCGATCGGCGCCGTCATGGTCACCGAGGCCATCAAGCTCATCACCGGCATCGGCGAGACGCTGCTCGGTCGGCTGCTGGTCTTCGACGCGCTCGACATGGAGTGGAACGAGATCAAGATCCGCAAGGATCCGGCGACCGCGCCCATCACCGAGTTGATCGACTACGAGGCGTTCTGCGGCGTGGTGAGCGAGGAGGCTCAGAAGGCGGCCGCGGGCTCCACCATCACCCCGCGCGAGCTCAAGGAGCTCATCGACGCGGACAAGCCGATCGAGCTGATCGACGTCCGCGAACCGGCCGAGTGGGAGATCGTCTCGATCCCGGGCGCCAAGCTGATTCCCAAGGACCGCATCTTGCGCGGAGACGCGCTGGCCGAGCTTCCGCAGGACCGCCAGATCGTCCTGTACTGCAAGACCGGCGTCCGGTCGGCCGAGTCGCTCGCGGCCGTGAAGGCGGCCGGGTTCTCCGACGCGGTGCACGTGCAGGGCGGCGTCATCGGCTGGGTCAATCAGGTCGATCCGTCGCTGCCGTCCTACTGAGCCGAGCAGTCGACTTGACCGGCGCCGCCGTCGGGCCGACGTCAGCTGACTGAGGTGGCCGAGCCCGCTCAGCCTGCTCAGCCCGCTGACCAGCTGCCGCTGGCCGAGCGGGTGCTGGCCTGCGTCGACTTGATTCCGCGGGGCAAAGTGTTGTCCTACGGTGACGTGGCCGAGTTCGTCGGCAGCCGCGCGGCCCGCAACGTCGGACGGATCATGGCCACCGAGGGCGGGGCGGTGAACTGGCATCGGGTCCTTCGCAGCGACGGGACGAGCGCGCCTGGCGTCCGGGCTGAGCAGCTGCGCCGGCTCCGGGCCGAGGGAGTGCCGATGCGCGGTGACCGAGTCGACATGGC
>JAOPUY010000562.1 GCA_025963265.1 Frankiales bacterium
GTCTGGCTGGAGATGTTGTTGAGCTGGGTGTTGAGCGAGGTGACCTCGGCCCCGATCGCGTTGAGCGAGCTGGCGTCCATGGTGCCGGAGTTGCTGGCCTGCACGACCAGGGTCCGCATCCGCTGCAGGATCTGCTGCGTGGTGCCCAGCGCGCCGTCGGCGATCTGGGCGACGTTGATGCCGTCCTGGGCGTTGGACACAGCCTGGGTGAGCCCGTTGATCTGGCTGCTCAGGCCCTGGCTGATCGACAGGCCGGCGGCGTCGTCGGCCGCCTTGTTGATCCGCATACCGCTCGACAATTGCTCGAGCGAGTCGGACAGGTTGTTCTGGTTGGTGTTGAGGTTCGCGTACGCGTTGAGCGCCGAGATGTTGGTGTTGATGCGAAGACTCATGAGATCCTCCATGGTTTGAGTCTGTGGATCGCACCGCCGGGTCGGGCACGGTGCGGAGCGGCCCATCCGTGGACCGCCCACACAACATCGACCAAGGAAACTCTTAGTTGACCTAATCTCTCGATTGTCGAAATTTCGCCCTCAGCCGGGCGTCGGCCACCACTCAGGCGGTGGCGCTCGCCGTCGGCCGGTTTTCGGCGAGCACGGGTAAGCCCAAGAAGCGGCGGGCGTTGTCGCCCATGAAGTCGCGGGCGCGGTTTTCGTCCATGCCTTCGGCGTATTTGTAGTAATCCTTGGGCTCGGCCAGGCCTTCCGGGTGCGGGTAGTCCGAACCGAACATGACCTTGTCCCAGCCCAGGGCGTCGACGACGTCCTCGACCGAGCCCTCCCAGAACGGGCTGACCCAGCAGTTGCGGCGCATCACCTCGACCGGGTGCTCGAGGAAGGCCTGCGGCATCTTGTCGTGAGCGGCGGCCAAGTCATGCAGCAGGGGGCGGATCCAGGCGCTGCCGTTCTCCACACTGGCCACCCGCAGTTTCGGGAAGCGGCTGAACGTGCCGTGGCAGATTAAGCTGGTCACCATGTCGGCGATCTCCCGGTGCCCCAGCGCCACCCATTTGAACGGGCTGACCTCCTGGAAGTTGTTCGTCTTGGACGGCTCCCACTTGGCCACGTAGTCGCTCAGCGGCGGCTGGCTGCCGTGCAGCACCACCGGCAGGTTCGCCTGCTCGACCTCGCTCCAGAACGGGTCGAACTCCGGCAACGCCGGCGAGCGCCAACCGTGCAAACCCTTTGCTGGCGCGGGTTTCATCAGCACCACCTTGGCGCCCTGGTCGATGACGTAGGCCAGCTCCTTGCGGGCGGCGTCGACCTCGGCGCAGGTGATGACCGGCGTCATGAAAAGCCGGTCCTCGTGGACGTAACCCCACTGGTCCAGCATCCAGCGGTTCAAGGCGTGGATGACCGCGACCACCAACTCGGGGTCCTCGGCGGCGGAGTGCTCGACCAGGTTGGCCAGGGTCGGGTAGATCATCGTCGCCTGCACGCCTTGCTCGTCCAGGGATTCGATGCGGGCCGCGGGCTCGCGGAACGCGGGCAGCGCGTCCATGCCGCGGCCGCTCATCTGGCGCAGCGTCTTGCCCTCGGGGTTATTGCCTGAGTAGAACGCCTCGTGCGCTCCCGGGGCCGCCACCCGGTCGAACGTCGGGTTCGGGATGTACTCGGTGATCTTGCCGAGAATCGCGATCCGGGTGTGCCGGCCCACCTGCACGAATTGGACCGCGCTCTTGTACTCATCGGGCAGATACCGCGTCAGCGCGTCCGCCGCCTCATACAGGTGCTGGTCTGCGTCAAAGATCGGAGCGTCCATAAACAGGCTCATGCTCAAGACTCCCTCTAGTGGCCGGCGTCACACTAATGAGTGGAAGGTAGGCCGCGTCCTGGGGCGTGTCAATCGTGCAGCGCCGCCATCGGGAGCACCGAGGTCCTCCCACCATCCAGTCCGCGCCGTCCAATCCGCACCTCGATCAGCCGCGAATAGCTGCTGACGCGCCCCCCGGCCTGGGGAGTGGCTGAGTCAGATCACGCCTTACCTAACCGAGGAGAAGCACGTGGAACCATCGATCGACGAGCAGCGCTTCGGGGAGTTGTTGGAAGAGTCCGACGACCTGCAGTCCGATGCCATGAAGACCGCCCACCGTGACCTCGACGCCTACGTCGAAGCCGCTCAGGAGGCCAAATTCGAGCAGGCCCGGGAAAAGACCACTTGGTTGACTCCGTCCCGCTTGGTGGCCGCTGGCGTGGCGGGCGCGGGTCTTGCCGCATTCGGAGCTAGCTCGGCGTTCGCCGCCGACGGGCCGACCGACGTGATGGCGCTGCAGACCGCGGCTGGCATCGAAAACCTCGCGGTTTTCACCTACAAGACCGCGCTGAGCCTGCCCTTCATCGGCGGCAGCACCGCCAACGGAGTGGTCAAGGCCTTCGCCATGAAAACCATGGCTCAGCACTCCGACCACGCCGCCGCGTTCAACGCGGCCGCTGTCAAGCTGGGCGGCAAAGCCCAGACCGCGACTGATCCCAAGTACACGCCGATCGTCTCGGCCGCCGTGCCGACCATCAAAGGGGCTTTGGACGTCGTCGGCCTGGCCATCACCTTAGAAGACGTCGCCGCGCAGACCTACGTGAAGGACGTCGGCCTGGTGAGCACCGCGGACCTGCGTCAGCTGTTCGCCAGCGTGGCCGGGGTCGAGTCGCAGCACAAGGCGATCCTGCTCGCCGTGCAGGCGCTGCTCAAAGGCGGCGCGCCTCAGCTCATCGCCCTGCCGCCGGCGGCGGCGAAACTTCCCGCGGCGGCCGGCAAAGTCGGCTTCCCAGACGCGTTCTACCCGACGAGCATGGCTGCTCCGGTCACTGAAGGAGCGGTCAAATGATCCGACGTAATAAGAAGAACGACGAGATGGCCATCAGCGAGGCCGAGCTGCTCGCGATGACCGGCGAGCTTGACCTGCTGCACAAGGAGACGTTCCCAGACGTCCGACGGACTCTCGGCGACTTTTCCGATAACCTCGCGGCGCTGTCGGGCAAGCACTCCTTCGCCCGCCGCAACTTCCTGATGGGCGCGGGCGGAGTTGCCCTGCTCGGCACGCTGGCCGCCTGCGGGTCGTCCAAGAAGAGCGCCGGGTCGGCGAGCATCTCGCCCGCCGCGCCGACCTCGGCGTCCGCCTCAGCCTCCGCGTCGGCCTCGCCCTACAGCGGCGATCTGCAGGTCGTGGCCCTGGCCGCGGCCCTGGAGAATCTCGCTGTCGCCGCCTACAAGCTGGCCCTGACGTCGGCCGGAGCCGGCAAGCTCGGCGCGGTGCCACCGGCGGTCGGAGTGTTCGTGACGACGGCGATGGCCCAGCACATGGACCACGCCTCAGCCTGGAACGGCGTTCTGACGAAGGCCAAGCTGCCGGCGATCACCGGCACCCCGCTGACCATCACCGCCAGCTCGGTCGCCGCGCTGACGGCGGCAAAGTCGGTTCCGGACGTGGCCAAGCTCGCGCTCGGACTGGAGAACGCGGCGGCCGACACTTACACCTTCGCGGCCGCCAACGTCACCGACGCTGGCGGCATCATGACGGCCGCGTCGATCCAGCCGGTCGAGACGATGCACGCCGCGATCCTCAGCTTCATCCTTGGCGAGTACCCGGTGCCGCTGTCGTTCATCGGCATCGACAACGCGGTCAAGCCCAGCGCGTTGACGGCGTAGCGGATGGCCACCATGGCGTCTACTTGGTCGACTGCGCGAGTCCGACGGTTGGCGATCGCACTCGCGGCTACCTTGACCGCGGCTGTGGTGATTGCCGCCTGCTCATCGAGCTCCAAGCCCGCCGCCGGAGGCAGCGCCGCCGCTGCTTCCGGCGGCTCGGCCGCCGCCTCGACCGCGATGCCGATGTCGGGCGGCTCTGCTGCCGCCTCGGGGGCCGGCGCAACCACCGTGGACATCAAGAACTTCTCTTTCTCACCGATGGACCTCACCGTCCCAGTCGGCACCAAGGTGACCTGGAAGTTCGAGGACAGCGCGGCGCACACGGTCAAGGCCAACGACGGCAGCTTCACCTCGCCGGCGATGAAGAGCGGCCAAACGTTCAGCTTCACCTTCACCAAGGCCGGCAGCTACCCCTACATCTGCTCCATCCACCAGTACATGACCGGCACGATCACGGTTCACTGAGATGACGTCCTTGAGCGCGAGGGGTTCCAGCCGCCGGGACACGGCCGATGCTCGCTCGCACTGGTCACGTCCGGCCAAGCTGCTCGGCCGCGGGTTCGCGCTGCTGGTGGCGGCCGGTCTGGCGATCGACGCCTACGTCCACTTGGACTTGGCCTCGAATTACGCGCCGGTCAAGACCAGCGTGCTCAGCCAGGCCACGTTGTTTCGGGTCGAGGCCGCGGTCGCCATCGTCGCCGCAGTCGCGGTGTTGATCCGGCCCCGTCGCGTGACCGCGCTGATCGCGTTCGCGGTGGCCGCATCCGCGCTCGCCGTGTTATTGGCCTACCGCTACTGGGACATCGGCTCGATCGGTCCCATCCCGTCCATGTACGAGCCGGTGTGGTTTCTGAAGAAGACGGTCAGCGCTTGGGCCGAAGGCGGAGCTGCGATCGCCGCCCTCGCGGTCCTCGCCACAACCTGGCCTGGCAAACGCGGCGCGTAGCGCTGCCGTGCACGCGCTCTGGGCATAACCAGATCGTGGGGCG
>JAOPUY010000033.1 GCA_025963265.1 Frankiales bacterium
AGCGGGCGAGGGCGTCGCCGAGATTGACCAGCAGCGCGCCGTCGGCCGGCAGCACCGGGTGCCATCGGCCATCGGCCCCCAGGATCTCCAAACCCGGCACTTGGTCGGCCAACAGCACGGTCACGATGCCGTAATCGGTGTGCGCGCCCATGCCGACCTGATCCGGCTCAAGCTGCACGTCGGCGGCCGGCAGTCGGTAGTTGTTCATCCGGAGCACGTCGAGGGAGTGGTCGGTGTAGCGGTCGAAGTGATTCTCGGGAAGTCCGAGCGCGATGGCGAAGATCCGGGTCATCACTCGGGCGATCGCGCCCGCCTCGGCGAACCAGCCGATCACCGCCGCCTCGAAGCCGGCCACCTCGGACGGGAAGGAGTTGGGCGCGTAGTCACCGCGCGGAAGTTCCAGGTCGGGATAGGCGGCGGCGTCGGTTCCGATGTTGATGGCCTCGAACAAGTCGGCCGCGCTCGTCAGGCCCAGACTGCTGGCCAGGTACTCCGACTTGGGTGGGCTGTAGCCGCGATTAACGCCGGGCGGGCACCGATAGCGGGCTTTCACCTCGGGGGGCAGGTCGAAGAACTCCGAGGTCGCCGAGGTGAAGTCCGTGATGACGGACTCGGCGATGCCGTGCCCGACGATCTGCATGAATCCGACGGTTCGCGCCGCGTCGTCGACGGCGGCGGCCACGTCCGCCTGCGCCTGTTGGCGGAGGTCAGAGCGGTCCGGCGAGCCGTCCGTCGGGGTGCGAAAGGCCGAGATGTCGATCGTCGGAACGGCGAGCACGCCGTCGTGGGTCGTTGCCGCGGCCATCAGCGGCCCCGCCGCGAGTAGCGAAGGGCGAGGACCACGACCACGATCACGATGAGGACGATCAGGACCTTCATGGGCTTGAGGCTTCCGAAGCTCGCCGAGCGGTCCCGCCCGCTGCTGGCCCGCTCCACCGCCCGCGCTCACTGGCCCGAGCCAGCCACCCCGGGGCGGGGTGATCCTCTCCAGCAGACGTTACGATCCCTCGGTGACTGCGCCCGTGCTGACCGCTGACCTCTATCAGGTGATTAACGCGCGACGCGACGTCCGGGCCGAATTCACCGGCGCCGCCGTCCCGGAGGAGGTTCTGCTCCGCATTCTGGGGGCGGCCCACGCGGCGCCCAGCGTCGGGCTCACCCAGCCGTGGGACTTTCTGCTGGTGCGCGATCAGGAATTGCGAATGGCCTTCAAGGCGCATGTCGAGCAGGAGCAGGCGGCCTTCGCCGCCACCCTGGACGAGCAAGCGCTGAACACGTTCAAGCGCATCAAGATCGAGGGGATCCTGGAGTCCTCGCTGGGCATCGTGGTCACCTACGACGCCGAGCGGGGGGCTCCGGCCGTCCTCGGGCGCAACTCGATCGCTGACGCCGGGCTCTACTCGGTCTGCCTGGCGATCCAGAACCTCTGGCTCGCGGCGACGGCGGAGGGCCTCGGCGTTGGCTGGGTCTCCTTTTACCAGGAGGAGTTCCTGCAAGGGTTACTGCGCATTCCGGGGTCCGTCCGCCCGGTCGCCTGGCTGTGCGTCGGACCGGTCAGCCACCTCGAGTCCGTCCCTGACCTGGAACGACACGGCTGGCGGGCGCGCCGCCCGCTGGCCGACGCGATCCACGAGAACTTCTATCCGGCCTGACCGGCTGACGCGGGAGCCCTGGCTCCGGACGGGCTGAGCGGCTGCGGGCAAGATGGAGTCATGCCGAACACCGCGCCGTACGGAACCTGGATCTCGCCGATCGCCGCCCTCGACCTGGCCGCCGGATCTCATCCGGTGGACGGCGGCCGGTTCGTGGACTCGGAGATCTGGTGGTCCGAGCTGCGCCCGGCCGAGGGTGGCCGCTACCTGGTCCGCCGCCGGGCGGCCGATGGCGAGGTCACCGACCTGCTGCCGCCACCGTGGAACGCCCGCACCCGAGTGCACGAGTACGGCGGCGGCGCCTGGACCGTCACGCCGGCCCAGACCTTGGTCTTCGCCGAGTTCTCCGATCAGCGCCTCTACAAGCTCGAGCCCGGTTCGACCACGCCAGTTCCCATCTCGCCCGTCCCCGCGGTCGAGGCCGGGCTGCGGTACGCCCAGCTCTCGGTTCTCGGGTCCGAGGTCCTCGCGATCCGCGAGACTCACACCGCCGACGGGCAGGTCAGCCGCGACATCTGCGCCGTGCCGCTGGACGGGTCGGGGGCGGCCGAGTCGGCGGCGGCCATTCGCTCGGTCGTCAGCGGATCGCACTTCCTGGCCCACCCGCGGGTCTCACCCGACGGCAAGCGACTGGCTTGGATCGCCTGGGAGCACCCGCAGATGCCCTGGGACGGCACCGAGTTGCGGGTGGCCGACCTCGGCCCAGACGGCGTCTGCGGGCCGGCCCGCACGCTGATCGGCGGCCTGACCGAGTCCGTGCTGCAGCCGGAGTGGGCCGACGCGGAAACGCTGACCGTGATCAGCGACCGGTCGGGTTGGTGGAACCTCTACCGGTTCGCGGTCGGCGCCAGTCCGGAGGAGCTGGCGGCGATCACCCCGATCCGCCGCTTCAGCGAGGACCTCGGCGGCCCGCTGTGGCAGTTGGGCAGCAAGTGGTACGCCCCGACCGGCGACGGCCGGTTGCTCACCGTCCGCACGTTGGGCTCGGATCAGGTCGGCCTGCTCGACCCGATCACCGGCGCGCTCACCGATCTCGATCTCGGGCCGCTGGCCACCGTGCGACTGTGCGACGTCCGCGGCAGCGAGGCGCTGGTGCTGTCCGGCGGCGCGCGGGTGGCCACCGGGCTGCGGCGGATCGATTTGACGACGGGTGCCTTCAGCGACGTGCGGCTGTCGGTGGACGAGTTGCCTGATCCGGCTTATCTGCCCGAGGGCAAAGCGATGACCTTCCCCGGCCGCGGCGGCCGTGAGGTGCACGCGCTGGTCTACCCGCCGAGCAATCAGGACTTCCTCGCGCCTGTCGGGGAGCTTCCGCCTTACGTCGCCTTCGTCCATGGCGGGCCGACCTCGCACGTCTCGCCGTCGGTCGATCTGGTCAAGGCGTTTTTCACCAGCCGGGGCATCGGCGTGGTCGATGTCAATTACGGCGGCTCCACCGGCTATGGCCGTGAGTATCGCGAGCGCTTGCGCGGGCAGTGGGGCATCGTCGACGTCGAGGACACGGTGGCCGCGGTCATCGGCTTAGCCAACTCGGGCTTGGCTGACCCGGCCCGGCTGGCCATCGAGGGCGGCTCGGCCGGCGGCTGGACGGTGCTGGCGTCCCTGACCTCCACCGACGCCTTCGCCTGCGGCGCGTCCTATTTCGGGGTTGCCGAGCTCATTAAATTCGCGCAGGACACCCACGATTTCGAATCCCGTTATCTGGACGGCCTGATCGGCAAGCTGCCGGAGGATCGTGAGCTCTACGTGCAGCGGGCTCCCCTTTCGCACGTGGATGACCTGTCCTGCCCGGTGCTGCTGCTACAGGGCTTGGACGACCCGATCGTGCCGCCCTCGCAGGCTGAGATGTTCCGGGATGCCTTGGTGCGCAAGGGCATTCCGCACGCCTACATCGCCTATGCGGGCGAGTCGCACGGTTTTCGCCGAGCCGAGACCATCGTCAACGCTCGGGAGTCGGAGCTGTCCTTCTACGGCCAGGTGATGGGCTTCGAGCCGCCCGGCGTGCCCAAACTGCCTCTCTGGACGCCCGAGAGCTGAGCGATTACGGCCCAAGCTGCATACCGCCCAAGACCTGCGAGCTGGGTGATTGGTTTAGGGCCTGTGAGGGCGGGTAGAGCACGCCCCACACGAGCAATTCCTTGCCGGTCCAGACGGTTGCCGCGCTGTCGCTCGGAACCAATGGCGCCGGGGCTGCGCTCGACCATCGGCCAGACTTGAGATCCAGCGCGGTGAAGGTCCGGCCGCCGTAGCCGAGCAGCGCGCCGCCGCCCCAGAAGAGCCGCGGGTAATCGTCGTCGACCGGGCCGTGCGGCAAGTTCACCTGCGCGCCATTGCTCGGGTTGATAAGCGTGCTGAACAAGCCCGTGCGCACCGGCCCGGGGCAACTGCCGCAATATGGGTAGGTGGCCGGGGCGATGAGCTCGGTTCCGGTCCAGAGGGGCACGGCCGTCGAGCCGTTCTGCGGCGCGAGCGAGTTTCGGGACCACCGTTCGGACGCCAGGTCCAGGGTGTAGCCAGTTGTGCCTGACCGAGTACCGATGCCCGCTGAGCCAATGGGCTCGGTTATTGACCATTGGGAGAAGAGATCGACTGCTGATCCGGCCAGGACCGCTGTGAAGAATTGCATGGGTTCGGCCGCGGGTGACTTCAGGTCGGGCAGCGACCTCCAGCTGTTGGTGGTCTCGTCGTAAAGGTCGGCGCTGACCGTCTCGCTGATCTTCTGGTTTGCGACGAACACCGGAATGCTCAGCAGCAGTATTCCTTTGTCGGACCGGATCGCTAGGAGTTGCTGGTAGGACCTGACTGGCACCGGCGGGAGCACGGTCCACTTCTGAGTCGCGACGTTGTAGAGCGCTCCGTCGGTGGCCCGCGTTGGGTCGTCGGCGGGATATCCACCCCAGATGAACAGCGAGTCGCCGGTCCAGACCGACGCCGGGTAGCTGCGGGGGCTGAGCGGCGAGGGCGGCAGCTTCTGCCAGGTTTTGCTTGCCTGGTCATAGCTAGCGCCATCGCCA
>JAOPUY010000034.1 GCA_025963265.1 Frankiales bacterium
GTGGCCAAGCGCTGTTTGAGGGCCTCCAGCAGCTCCTCCTGGATGGACTCCTGCACCAGCAGCCGGGACCCGGCGCAGCACACCTGGCCCTGGTTGAAGAAGATGCCGTTGACGATGCCCTCGACCGCCTCCGAAATCGGCGCGTCGTCGAAGACGATGTTCGCGCCCTTGCCGCCGAGCTCGAGGCTCAGCCGCTTTCCCGAGACGGCGACCGATTTCGCGATGCCCTTGCCGACCGCGGTGGAGCCGGTGAAGGCGATCTTGTCGACGCCGGGGTGGTCCACGATCGCCTGGCCGATGTCCGGGCCGCCGGGCAGGATGTTGACCACGCCGGGAGGCAAGTCGCACTCGGCGATGATCTCGGCCAATGTGAGGGCAGTCAGCGGCGTCGTCGGCGCGGGCTTGAGCACCACGGTGTTGCCCGCGGCCAGCGCCGGGGCGATCTTCCAGGCGGCCATCAGCAGCGGAAAGTTCCACGGGATGACCTGCCCGGCCACGCCCACCGGACCGGGCCGGGCCCCCGCGCTCGGGTTCAGGTTGGCGTAGCCGAGCTTGTCGGCCCAACCGGCGTAGTAGAAGAAGTGCGCCGCCGCGGTCGGGACGTCGATGTCGCGGGACTCGGAGATCGGCTTGCCGTTGTCCAGGGTCTCCAGCACGGCGAGCTCGCGGCTGCGCTCGGCGATGACCCGGCCGATGCGGTAGAGGTACTTGGCCCGCTCGGCGCCCGACGTGGCCGACCACGGGCCCTCGTAGGCGGCGCGAGCGGCGGCCACCGCCTGGTCGACGTCGTCGGCGTCGGCCTGGGCGATCTCGGCCAGCGGCAACTCATCGGCCGGGTTGATGGTCTTCACCGACTCGCCGCCGCCGGCCCGCAGCACCCCGTTGACGAACACGCCGTAGGACGGCTTGAGCCGGGCGGCGTCGCGGGATTCGGGGGCGGGCGCGTAGTCGAAGGGATGTGCCGCGGTGGGGCGCTCGTGGGGCTGGTCGGTGGGGCTCATGGGCGGCCGCCTTCAGTCGATGGAGACATAATCGGCGCCGTCGTAGCAGCCGGTGCTGAGTTTGTGGCGCTGCTGCAGCAGGTCGTTGAGCAGCGTCGAGGCGCCGAAGCGGAACAGCTGCGGGTCGAGCCAGCGGTGACCGGCGACCTCGTTGACCATCACCAGGTAGCGAATGGCCTCCTTGGTGGTCCGGATGCCGCCGGCCAGCTTCACTCCGCGCAACTGCCCGGTCTCGGCGGCGAAATCGCGCACGGCCTGCAGCATCACCAGCGCGACCGGGGGAGTGGCGGCCGGGGTGACCTTGCCGGTCGAGGTCTTGATGAAGTCGGCGCCGCCCAGCAACGCGAGCCAGGACGCGCGGCGCACGTTGTCCAGGCTGATCAGCTCGCCGGTCTCCAGGATGACCTTCAGATGAGCCGACCCGCAGGCCTGCTTCACCGCCTGCACCTCCTCGAGCACCTGCTGGTGGCGTCCGGTCAGAAACGCGCCGCGGTCGATGACCATGTCGATCTCGGTGGCGCCGGCGGCCACAGCCTCGGCGACATCGGCCAGCTTGATCGCCATGGACGCGCGGCCGGACGGGAAGGCGGTCGCCACCGAGGCCACCGCGACGGCGCTGCCGGCCAGCGCGGCCACTGCCGCGGCCACCAGATCGGGGTAGACGCAGACCGCGGCGACCGCCGGCGCGCCAGCGTCGGCCGGGTCCGGGCGCATCGCGCGAGCGCACAGCGAGCCGATCTTGCCCGGCGTGTCCGAGCCCTCAAGCGTGGTCAGGTCGAGCATGGAGATGGCGGTGTCGATGGCCCAGGCCTTGGCCCCCGCTTTCACGCTGCGCCGGGCCAGCGCGGCGGCCCGGCTCTCGGCCCCGACCTGGTCAACCCCGGGTAGCCCGCTGAGGAAACGACGCAGGCTCGCTTCGTCGCGGCTCACGTCGGCAGTCTTGATCACGGCAATGATCCTAGGTGTTGGGCGGTGGCCGGGCGCTGGGAGGTCGTGGCCGGCCCCGGGCCGGGCGGAACGGCGACGCTAGGCTCGCGCTCGTGCGCACCGTAGTCGTCGACCACCCGATTCTGGCCACCCGACTCTCGGCGATGCGGATGGCGCAGGCGAGCAACGCCGAGTTCCGGGCCGCGCTCCGGGAGCTGTCCACGATGCTCATCTACGAGGCGACCCGGGATCTGCAGATCGAGTCCGCGCCCATCACGACGCCGGTCGGGCCGACCCTGGGGACGAGGGTGGCCGAGCCGCCGCTGCTGGTGCCGGTGCTCCGCGCCGGGCTGGGAATGGCCGACGCGGCGCTGGGACTGCTCCCGGACGCGCAAATGGGGTTCGTCGGGCTGGCCCGCGACGAGCGCACTCATCAACCGCAGGCCTACCTCGTCTCGCTGCCCGATTCGCTGGCCGGGCGGTCAGCGCTGGTGCTGGACCCGATGCTGGCCACCGGCGGGTCGCTGATTCACGCCTGCCAGCTGCTGTCCGATCGCGGCGCCGCCGCCATCACGGTCGTCTGCGCTTTGGCCGCCCCCGAGGGGGTAGCCGCGGTCGCGGCCTCTGGATTGGTGGCGGCGCTGTACACGGCCAGCGTGGACGAGGGGCTGAATTCGGACGCGTTCATCGTCCCCGGCCTCGGCGACGCCGGCGATCGGCAGTTCGGACCGCGCTAGCGGGTCCGAACCATCAAGCGCAGTGGACCGCGCTAGCGGGTCCGAACCACCCCATTTCGTTACCTGAAAATCGACTTGCGTATGCATAGTCGGGATATAAAGTCAGAGTGATTTCATGCTGTGCGGTCAGCCGGGGCAGGGAGCCCAGCCCGCGACGGTGAATGCGCATTGTCTTTTGGCTCGGGTGCTTCCCCCGCTCCGCGCCGTTTGGGGTCGTTGATGTTCGAGGAAATTCCGCCGGAACGGCGCGGGCTGGACCGGGTCCGGGCCCGTCGTTTTGTGCTCGGCCCGTTCGTCGTCGGCGGCGGACTCGTGCTGGCCCTGCTGGGGGGTTCGGTGGCGGTGGCGGCGACGGTGATCACCGCCTCGACCATCGGCCTGACCAACCCCACGCCCCACGCCACCGTCGTCGTCAGCACGAGCCCGACGCCAGTCACGTCAACTGCGCACCAGTCGAAGCATCCGGTGCCAAGCTCGCGATCCTCGTCGAAAACCGGTGATTCCGCGGTCGAGACCGGATCGGCGCCCAGCCGCGCGGTCGGCGCCGGTGGATCCGCGGCTCCCTCTGTGGCTCCCGACGCCGTCCGCTCCGCGCCGCCGGCCGGTCCGCTGGTCCCGGCGCTCAGCCCGCGGCCGACGACGAGCGCCGCGACTGCCTCGCGTCCCGACCTCGGGCCGGTCGCCACCACGAGCGCCGCGGCGGCCGCGAGCGCGGCCCCCACCCCGTCAGCGACGCCGGACGGCAATGCGACGGTGTATGTGGCCGGCTATGACGCCACCACTGGAAGCATCGCCTTTCAGTACGCAGTCGTCGATAAGGGCGCCGGAATTGGTGGGACCGATCGCTACTCGGTCGCCGGGGACGCGATTTACTCCGCCCGCATTTCCGCGAGTGCCAAGATAATCTCCGGTGGCGTGATCTGCCCGCCGGCGGGTTCGGAGTGCTCGATTGACGAACTTATCCAAGCCGCGCCCGTGGGCTTCTTCGCCGATGTGGCGCTCGATCCCAGCGGCGTGCTGCTATCGGTTATCGAGCGCGATAACGCCGCCTACTCGAGTGGCAATTCACCGGCGCCCGGATCGGCGTCACCGGTGCCTTCGAGTCAATAATTCATTCGCAGCGCGAATTTACGCGGATGTTTCCTGAGTAAACCTTAGATGCTCCTGTGACGCATGTGACTACTGAATGTGCAAGCTTCATACACTCTGTGTTAGCTTTGGCGAATGCAGACCGGCGCGGCGTTCAATCGCCCACTTTTCCTAAAGCGGATCTCGGCCCTTTTGGCGATTGCCCTGACAGTGGGTCTGGTGAGCTTTGTGACGCAGCGGACCGAAGCTCATGCGGCCGCAGCCTCATTCAATAAAACGTCAATTGTCGAGGCCAAGGATTTCGCGTCCGCAGCCTGGCACGACCCGTGGGATTTCTCGAATCCGTCGGATCTGCGACAGGATGGCGGCTCCACTGGAAACATCGCCAACGTCTCGATGAAGTCCAGCGTGCTGTCTTACACCGCCGGCCGCAGTTCGTGGATCTCGCTGCTGTGGGGCGGGTACCCGGGCTCGATCCGAATGGGTCGCGACGGCGCGCTGGTCTCGAATCAGATCAACGCCACGACCTTCTCCCGCATTCACCTGCATCTGTACTCGCCGCGGCAGATGCCGGCCGCGATCAACTACTTCACCCAGGACGGCTACAAGGGCATGGGTGGCGTCGCCTTCCTGCTGCGACCGGGTTGGAACGACTACGACCTCGCGCTGAAGAACAACATGCCCGGCCTAGCGGCCTACACCGGCCGGATCCAGGGCCTGCGGCTCAGCACCAGCGCCAGCCCGGCGGCGAACATCCGGGTGGACTTCGTCCGCGTCTACGAGCCGACCACGGCGCAGACCGTGCGGTTCTCCTCGCCGACCGGCCAGCTCACGCACCTGTTCTGGTCCTCGACCAGCGCCAGCCCGACGACCCACACCGCCACCAGCGGCGAGGTCGCCGTCGCCTCGGTCAGCGCGGGCAGCACCGCCGGCGCGCCGCTGGTGAACCTGGGCGGCTTCCCCCCGGGAACGCGCTTCTACGCCGTGCAGACGTCCAACCACGCGGTCGTCGGCCCGGCCCTGAAGATCACGCCCCGGCCCAACGTCATCATCGACTCGCCGACCGCCGCCGGGTGCGGCGACTGGGCGACGTCGGCGCTCGGACACCCGTGGAAGTTCACCTCCCGGGGCCAGCTGGCCGGGCTCGGCAACGCGACCGGAGTGAACTTCAACGGCGGCGTCCTGACCGCCACCAACGGCGGCCCGACACGCAACGACCCGTGGGTGTCGCTGCCGACCGGCAAGGGGATCAACGGCGCGGTCTGGAATCGGCTGACCATCGTCGAGGGCTATGACGGTCCGTTCAACCTCAGCGGCTCGCCCGGCGGCGGCACCATGGCTCGCCTGCATTGGTCGCTGGCCGGACACGCTGGCCTATCCCAAACCAATGACTTGGTCACCTACGCCGGCAAACGGACGATCACCCTCAACTTGGGGATGCCCGCCTCTCAGCTGACCGAGCCGGAGTCCGCGATTCGCTATCCGTTCGCCTCCGCCGCCCCGGTCACCTCGTTCCGCTGGGACCCGAATGAGGATCCAGGCGCGCGGCGTTGGCACCTGTACTCGGTCACCCTGGGCCGCGATTGCGCCACGACCAGCGGCTTCTTCGTGAAGTGGCACGACACGGGCTTCACCCCGGGCGCCAAAGCGACGTTGTCGGTCAGCCTCAACGGCCGTTCCTACAACATCGGCACGGTCGCCGAGAAGGCCGGTCTGAACGGCATCGTGGTCCGCAACAACGCGGTGCCGAAGGGCGCCTACCGGGTCACGGTCACCGCCCAGAACTCGGGCGCCAGCGCCGCGACCTCGGCCGACAGCCCGCTCGTCATCACCCGCTAGGGCTACTCGCCCGCGCCGCCGGCCCAGCCGAGCGCGGCGGTGACCTCGGCGCCCAGCCGGTCCAGGCGAGCGCCGAGGTCGGCCGCGTCGAGAGCCGACCCGGCTGGTGAGCTGAGCTCGAGGTAGGCCTTGCACTTGGGCTCGGTGCCCGAGGGCCGGATCACCACTCGACCGCCGTCGAAGCTCAGCGTGAGCACGTCGTTGTCGGGGGCGAGGTCGGTGCTCGTCACCGGCAGACCCAACAGGATCGCCACCGGGTCGGACCGGAGCCGCCGCATCGCGGTGGCGATCACGGCCGGGTCGGCGACCCGCCACGACAGCTGCCGGGTGCGGTGCTGGCCGAACTCGGCCGACAACTCGGCCAGCCGCTCGGTCAGCGTCGACCCACGGGCCTTGAGGGCCGCCGCGAGTTCGGCGACGGCCAGCGCGGCCGAGATGCCGTCCTTGTCGCGCACGAGCTGCGGGGCCACCGCGTACCCCAGCGCCTCCTCGTAGCCGTAGACGAGGTCCTCAGCGGCCCGCGCGATCCACTTGAACCCGGTCAGCGTCTCGACGTAGGGCAGGCCGCGGGCGGCGGCCAGGGCCGACAGCATCGTGCTCGAGACGATCGTGGTGGCGTAGGTGCCGACCTTGCCGGCTCTCATCAGCGAGTCGGCCAGCAGCACGCCGACCTCGTCACCGCTGAGCATCCGCCAGCTCGCAGCGTCGCCGGCGGCCACGTCGCCCGGCGCCGGCACGCCGACCGCGCACCGGTCCGCGTCCGGGTCGTTGGCGATGATCAGGTCGGCCTCGACCTGGGCCGCCAACCGCAGCGCCAGATCCATCGCCCCGGGCTCCTCGGGGTTGGGGAAGGCCACGGTCGGAAAGTCCGGGTCGGGCTCGGCCTGCTCGGGGACCTCGATCGCGGGGTCGAACCCGGCGGCGGCCAGGACGGCCTGCAGGGTCTCTGAGCCCACGCCGTGCAGCGACGTGTGGACGATGCGTAGCCGCCGGGGTGAGCCGGCCGCCGCCAGCGCGGCCACCGACTCGACGTAGTCCGCGATCAACGACTCCGCGACCAGCGTCGGGCCGCCGGTCTGGCCAAGAGGGGTCAGCCCGATGAGCTGGGTCGGGCCGACGGCCGCGATCTCCGCCTCGATCGCGCTGTCCATGGGGGGCACGATCTGAGCGCCGTCGCCGGCGTAGACCTTGTAGCCGTTGTCCTGCGGCGGATTGTGCGAGGCGGTGACCATCACCCCGGCCACGGCGCCCAGCGCCCGCACGGCGAAAGCGAGGACCGGAGTCGGCAACGGCCGGGGCAGCAGCCGGGCGTCGAAGCCGGCGGCCGCGAAGACGGCGGCCGAGTCGGCGGCGAAGGAGCGTGAGCCGTGCCGGGCGTCGTAGCCGATGACCACCACCCGGCCAGCGGCCGGCTCGGGGGCGTTCCCGCTCAGATGAGTCCCGGTCAGATATCGCGCCACCCCGCTGGCGGCCCGGCGGACGACCGCGGTGTTCATCCCGTTCGGCCCGGCCCGCAGCGGCCCCCGCAGCCCGGCGGTGCCGAAAGTCAGCGGACCGGAAAACCGGTCGGCGAGCTCGGCCGCGGACGCCGAGTCGTGCTGAGCCGCCTTGAGCAGCCCGATGAGCTCGGCGGCGTCGGTTGGTGAGGGGTCAGCGCGGATCCAGTCCTCGACCTCGGCCTGGGAGTACCCGCTCACAGGCGGGCGATCAGCTTGTTGAGCAATCCGCCCGCTCGGCTGGCCGCCGCCTGGCCCGCCGCCAGCACTTCCTCGTGGTTCAACTTCTCGCCGGTCATGCCGGCCGCGAGGTTGGTCACCAGGGAGATGGCCAGCACCTCGCTGCCCTCGGCGTGGGCGGCGATGGCCTCGAGCACGGTGGACATCCCGACCAGGTCGGCCCCTAGCGTGCGAGCCATCCGAACCTCGGCGGGCGTCTCGTACTGCGGACCGGGGAACTGCGCGTAGACGCCCTCGGCCAGGCTGGGGTCGATCTCGCGCATCAAGGCGCGCAGCCGAGGGGAGTACAGCTCGGTCACGTCGATGAAGCGCGCGCCGGTCAGCGGGGTGGCCCAGGTCAGGTTGAGGTGGTCGGAGATCAACACCGGATCGCCGACCTTCATGTCCGCGCGCAACCCGCCGCAGCCGTTGGTCAGCACGGTGACGCCGCAGCCGGCCGCCGCCGCCACCCGCACGCCGTGGGCCACGGCCTGCACGTCGCGCGACTCGTAGTAATGCGTCCGGCCGAGGAAGGCCAGCACCCGTTGGCCGTGCACGGTCAGGGAGCGGATCTTTCCGGCGTGCCCGGCCGCCGCCGGCGGCAGGAAGCCGGGCAGCTCGGTGTTGTCGAACTCCAGGAAGTCGACGCCGGCGCCGAGCGCCTCGACCGCCGGCACCCAGCCCGAGCCGAGCACCAGAGCGACGTCGTGCCGGGGCGCCCCGGTGATTTCAGCCAGCGCCGCGGCCGCGCGCTGCGCGTCCTGCGCGGGGGAGTCTGGAGAGTTGCTCACAGCGCGAGAGCCTACTGGGCCCCACTGGCGGCTCGCGAGACATCTACCACTCGGCGGGGAGCAGAACTGTGAGCGGTGTTTTAACATCGCGGACATGACTGTGTCCGCTCAACCACTCACGCTGGCCGCCGAGTTCGCGGCCGGAAATCGCGAGGCCTGGCGAACGCTCGTCGCTGGCGTGCTGGCCAAGAGCGGGGTGTCGGCCGAGCTTGACCCGGAGGCGGCGCTGGCCACCCCCACCTACGACGGTTTCGACCTCGCGCCGCTTTACACCGCCGAGGACCTGCCGCCCAACCTGGCCACCGGGCTGCCGGGT
This sequence comes from Frankiales bacterium, assembly GCA_025963265.1. Lineage (GTDB taxonomy): Bacteria > Actinomycetota > Actinomycetes > Mycobacteriales > Jatrophihabitantaceae > Jatrophihabitans_A. Next base: position 8,416 of record JAOPUY010000034.1, read on the forward strand.
CAGGCCCCGTTCATCCGCGGCGCCAGCTCCGAGGGCGCGACCAAGACCGGCTGGGACATCCGCTCCCGCCACGAGCAGGCGGACCCGAAGCTGCTCAACCGGGCGTTGCTGGCCGACCTGGAGAACGGCTGCACCTCGGTGTGGCTGACCGTCGGAGCCGGCGGCGTCGCCGTGGCCGACCTCGCGGCCGCTCTGGAGGGCGTCTACCTCGACCTCGCCCCGATCGTGCTCGACGCCGGACCCGAGACGGCCGCCGCCGCGGCCGAGTTCTTGCGGCTGGCCGCCGAGCGCGCGGTGCCCGCCGCCGAGCTCGCCGGTTCGCTCGGGGCCGACCCGGTCGGCGATTACGCCCGCACCGGCGCCGAGCCCGACCTAACCGGGCTGAGCGCGCTGTTCGCCACCGTGGCTGACTCTCCGGCCCTGCGGGTGGTGACCGTGGACGGAACCGTCTACAACGACGCCGGCGGCAGCGACTCCGACGAGATCGCGGTCGCCACCGCCGTCGCGGTCGAGTACCTGCGGACGCTGACCGACGCCGGCGTGGCGCTGACCGACGCGCTAGCCGGCATCGAATTCCGCTTCGCGGTGACGGCCGACCAGTTCTCCTCCATCGGCAAGCTTCGGGCCGCGCGCCAGGTGTGGAGCCGCGTCGCCGAGCTGTCCGGCGCCGAGCAGGAGCACCACGGCCAACGCCAGCACGCGGTCACCTCGGCCGCAATGCTGACCAAGCGCGATCCCTGGGTGAACATGCTGCGCACCACGATCGGCTGCTTCGCCGCGGCCGTCGGCGGCGCGGAGGCCATCACCGTCCTGCCCTTCGACTCCGCGCTCGGGGTCTCCGACGACTTCGCTCGACGGATCGCTCGCAACACCCAGTCGGTGCTGCACGATGAATCCAGCCTGGCTCGGGTGATCGACCCGGCCGGCGGCTCCTATTACGTCGAGAAGTTCACCCAGCAGCTCGCCGAGGCGGCCTGGGACAAGTTCACCGCGATCGAGCGGGCGGGCGGCGCATTGGCCGCCCTGCGATCCGGCCACATCCCGGCGTTGCTGGCCGAGACGGCCAAGGCCCGGGCCAGCGCGATCGCACACCGCACCGACGCCATCACCGGGGTCTCGGAATTCGCCTTCATCGCCGAGGAGCCGGTGGTCCGGCCCGAGCGGCCGGGTGCGGCGACCGCGGCCGGCTCGGCGACCGCCGCGCCGCTGCCGACCCTTCGCTACGCCGAGGACTTCGAGGCGCTGCGGGATCGCAGCGACGCCCACCTGAAGGCGACGGGCGCCCGCCCGCGGGTCTTCCTGGCCGGGCTCGGCCCGGTCGGGGCGCACAGCGGCCGGATGGGCTTCGCCAGCAACATCTTCTCCGCCGCCGGCATCGTGGCCGTGGAGTCGACCGGCCCGATCGAGTCCCAGGTCAGCCAGTTCGCCGAGCTGGCCCAGGCCGGCCCGGCTATCGTCTGCCTGTGCTCCTCGGACCGGCTGTACGCCGAGGCCGCTGCTGAGGCCGCCGCCGCGTTCGTCAAGGCGGGAGCGGCCACCGTCTTCCTGGCCGGTCAGCCCGGCGCCCGCGCCGACTCCGACGCGGCCGCTGGAATATCGCATTACGTGTACGCCGGTTGCGACGCCCTGGCGGCGGCGCAGGTGGCCCTGACCGCATTAGAGGTGGCGTGATGGCTCTACCCGACTTCGGCTCGGCCTTGCTGAGCTCCGATCCGAACCCAGTGACCGCCGCTGAGCCCGCGCTCGCTGCGGCCGATCCAGCCGCCCCCGCGGAGGAGGCCGTCGGCCCCTGGGAGACGCCGGAGGGCATCGCGGTTCCGCCGCTGTTCACCTCGGCCGACCTCGCGCCGGTGGACTTCCTCGACACCTACCCCGGCATCGCGCCCTACCTGCGCGGCCCGTACCCGGCGATGTACGCCACCCAGCCGTGGACGATCCGGCAGTACGCAGGCTTCTCGACCGC
>JAOPUY010000054.1 GCA_025963265.1 Frankiales bacterium
ACTGCTTGGTGCTCACCCCGTTCGTCGTGTCGGTGAACGTGAACTCATACGTCCCCGCCTCGGGTGCGGGCCAGGCGGCCAGGTGCAAGTGCTGCCCGGCGACGTCGACATGCACGGTGCCCGAAAGGCGATCGTCGGTGGTAACACCGTCGAAGTGCGTGATGGCGATTGTGGAATCTGGCTCCGCCGGCTCGAAGCGGCCCGAGACGACCCAAGCCGGATCGGGCGCGAAGGCATCGATGCCGCTCACGCCGACGCGGGTCGGGGCCGCGGGGTCGAAGACGCGTACCGCGATCGTGCCCGGTCGGGGCGCGATCACCTTCACCAGCAGGCCATCCCGCAGATGCTCCTGGCCCGGAGCCAGCGCGAGGTCGAGCTGCTCGTTGCGGGCCCGACCATCGCGGATGAACCACTCCCCCGGCAGCCCCGCGATCGGCTGCGGGTCCTCGGACAGCCAGGTCGTGCCGGTGTTGGCCGCGATACCGTGCGGCGCCAGGACGGCTTCCTCCCGGCCCGTGTGCCACTCGCGCCATTGCGCGAGCCAGCGTTCGTTGGTCAGGGTGGTGGTCATCGAGTCGCTTCCTTAAGGGGGTAGGTCGGCGCCCAGCCGAGGTTGGGCGCCACTGTTTGCGCGAAGTCCTTCAGCAGCTGGCGATTCTCCGCCAGCCCGAACGCGGGTGGCAGGAACAGCACCAGCTCGTCGGCGGCCTGCAGGCCCTCGTCGGCCAGGACCGCCTCGGTCACCTGCTCCGGGGTGCCGTGGAAGACCGGGCTGACCAGCAAGCCCGGAGGCAGCGACGACGGCGCCGTCGGGCTGAGCGCGCCCTTCGGACGCGAGGCGGCCGGGCCTTGCGTGCGACGCTGCTCGTCGTAGGCGGCGTAGGTCGCGCGCAGCTCGGCGGTGGTGCCCGCAAGCACCGAGGCCGAGACGGCGACCGGCGGCGCGTCGACCCCGTGGGCGTCTTTGTAGGCCTTTCGGTACTCGTCGATCAGCCGCGCCTGATACTGCGAGAAACTCTCGCCAGTGTTCTCGTGCAGGATCGTGCCGGTGATGAGCCGCAGGCCCTGCTGGGCGGCGAGGACGGCCGAGGCGATGTGGCCCGAGCCGTACCAGATGCGTGAGCGCAGGTTCGGGCTGTGCGGGGTGGCGCGCAGCTCGGCGCCGACCGGCGGCCCGCCCGGGGCGGCCTCGGTCACCGTGTGCAGGAGCTCGCCCTGGATTGCTGAGAGGAACGTCGAGAGCCGACGTTGCCCCTCCTCCCGTCCGGTCAGCCCGCTCGGGCCGAGCCCGAAGACCGCGTCGAACTGGGTGCCGCCGCTGCTGACCGCCACCTGCAGCCGTTCGCCGACGAGCAGGTCGGTCGTCGCGGCGGCCTCGGCCAGCAGCACCGGCTCCTGATAGCGGGTCGGCAGCACCGCGGTGCCCAGCGTGATGTGGGCCGTGTGCTGGCCGACGGCGGCGAAGAACGGCATCGGCGAGGACAGGTAATGGTCGAAGTGGCGCTGATAGGCCCAGCCGCCCTGATAACCAAGCGACTCGGCGTATTTGAAGAGCTCGATGCCGTCCCGTAAGCCCGCCGCCGGCCCGTCGTCGGCGGTGAAAGAGACGCGAGTGTTGAACCCGATGCGTAGATGTGACATGACGTGCCTTTCAGCTGGCCGGAATCCAGCCGAGTTCGGGATCGAGCAGGGCGCTCACCGAGCGGCGGTGTTCGAGATGACGGGCGTTGAGCAGGTGTTGCAGCCGCTCGCTGTACGGTGCCGCGACCCCGTGCTTACGAGCCAGCAACACGATCTCACCGTGCAGGAAGTCGACCTCGTTGGACACCCCGCGCGCGAAGCTCTGCCAAGTCGACGAGCCCCGGTGGTCGTGACCCTCGACCGGCTGGATGTCGAGCGTGAGATCGCCGTGGTCCAGCACGCCGCCGGGCGGCAAGGGCACACCGGCCGCCGCGAGAACGGCGAGCGCCTCGTCGCGGATCAACGTGCGGGCCCGCGCCTTGTCCGCCGCCGAGCCCTCGAGCACATCGACCCCGTTGTGTTGGAGATTGCCAAGCAGCTTGGCGGCCTTCGTGGCCTGAATGTCGGTGACGGAAAAGGCGCCGAGGTCCGAGTGATTGAAATCGGCGACGATCTGATCCTGCAGCTCGTCCGAGCCGGCGGGGTAACGGCCGATCCAGAAGACGCCGACCGGGTTGACCGACGGCGAGACGATCTCGCCCGGCGACAGGAAGCTGGCGGCGATGCCGACCGTGGTGCCGTAGACGCGGGCGAAGCGCCGCAGCGCGACGTCCTCGGTGGCCCGGCCGTTTTGCAGGGTCAGGAGGGGCAGCTCAGCGGCGGTGCCGACTTCATTGCCCGATCCGGCACCCCCCGAATCGGCATAGACGGGCTGCCAGGCCCATTCGGCGATAGCCGACTCCGCGTCCTGGGTTTTCACCGCGAGCACGAGGACATCCGCACGGTGCAGCCGAACCTCGGACGGGCCGGCGGCGACCTCGAGCGGGACGAGCTCCGCTCCGGCCGGGCGCCGAATCAGCAGGCCGTCGGCCGCGATTCGCTTGCCGTGCTCGCCGCGAGCGACGAGCAGGACGTCGTGCCCGTTCAACGACAGCTGAGCGGCGACGACACCGCCGACGGCACCGGCGCCGATGACGACGTATCTGCGGGTGGACATCAGGACTCCACGGGGCTGGCGACCGCGAGCCCGGCCTGGCCGGGTTGGGAGCTCGCCGCCGCCACGTGACCGGGAATCGCGCTGATCAGCTCCTGGGTGTAGGACGACTGGGGGTTCCTGAAGACCTCGGCGACCGGTCCCTGTTCCACGATGCGCCCCTCGCTCATCACCGAGACCGTGTGCGAGATCTCCGAGACGACCGCCAGGTCGTGCGAGACGAACAAGTAGGACAGCCCGAGCTCGCGCTGCAATGCGGTGAGCAGGTCGAGGATCTGGGCCTGCACCGACACGTCCAGGGCCGACACCGGCTCGTCGAGCAGCAGCAGGCTCGGCTGGAGCGCCAGTGCGCGGGCGATCGCGACCCGTTGCCGCTGGCCGCCGGACAGTTCGGTGGGCAGCCGGTCGAGGTAGGCCGTCGGCAGCGCGACCTGGTCGAGCAGCTCCTTGGCCCGCGCGGTGCGCGACTTGCGGTCCCCGATCTTGAAGGACACCAGCGGCTCGATGATGCTCTGCTTGATCGTGAACTTCGGGTCGAGGGCCGCGAACGGGTTCTGGTGCACGAGCTGCACCTGTCGGCGCAACGGCCGTTGCTTGCTCCAGGACAGGCCGGAGATCTCGGTCTCCTCGAAGACGACCGAGCCCGCCGTGGGCTGCTCCAGTCCGAGCGCGATCCGCAGCGCCGTCGTCTTGCCCGAACCCGACTCGCCGACGAGCGCGTGGGTCTGGCCGCGCGGCACCTCGATCGACACCTCGGACAGCGCGTGGAAGTCGTGGTGGCCGCCGGTGGGCGCGGGCACCCGGAAGGTCTTGGACACCCCGGTCAAGACGAGGATCGGCGCCGGCAAGCCGTCGCGCTGGACCTCGTAGCGCGGGACCAGCACGCCCCCGTGGGCCAGACCGGGCGCGGCGGCGATCAATTGCTTGGTGTAGTCCTCCCGCGGCGCGACCAGGATCGTGCGCGGATCGCCCGCCTCGACCACCCGGCCGGTCTGCATCACGACCACGCGAT
>JAOPUY010000089.1 GCA_025963265.1 Frankiales bacterium
AGCGGGCCTCCAACAGTGTCTCGCGGGCGGCGGTCAGCATCGCCTCCAAGCCGATCAGGAAGTCCGATCTGTCGTGAAACCGAGACTCGGCGCTGCCCTCGTCGCGGCCGCCGCTCACCTGCGGACGCAGCCGGGCTAGCAGGTCGGTCGGAAAGGCGTTCAGCCGATCCCAGACGTCGACCCGGAAGTCGAGCTCGTCCTGCAGGTGATTGAGCGCCTCGGCGGCGGCGTGCGCGGCCCGCTCGATGAGCGCCGCCTCCTCCTCATCGCCATCGCTGGCGTCGGCCCGCACCCCGAGGACCTTGACCAGCGTGGGCAAGGTGATGCCCTGAAAGACCAAGGTGATCAGGACGACGGCGAACGCGATGAACAGGATCCGGTCCCGGGCCGGGAACTCGCCGCCGCCGTCGACCGTGGTCGGGATGGCCAGCGCCAGGGCGACGGTGGCCACTCCGCGCATGCCGCCCCACCAGACCACCACCGTCTCGCGCCAGCCGATGGGCACGTCGGCGCCGCGTTGACGCTGCAGCCGGCGGGAGTCGGGCCGACCGCTCAGCGCGTCATCCAACGCGCCCTCCTGCAATCGCCGGTAACCGCGGCGGGTGAGCAGCACCGAGGGCAGCAGGTAGATTAGGCGGCCGGCCACCACCACTCCGACTACGGCGGCGGTCTCGGGGACGAGTGACACCCAGCTCTGGTCCAGGGCCTCCAGCGCGGTTTGGAACTCCAACCCGACGATCCCGAATGCAACGCCCGTGACCAGGGTCTCGGTCATCGACCAGAAGACGTCGGTGGTCAGCCGACCCTGCGCGTCCTCGGCGTCGACCGGCCGGGAGACCGAGTACAGCGTGTACGCCAGCACCGCCAGCACCCCCGAGCCGTGGATCTGCTCGGCGATGACGTAGGCCGCGGTCGGCGCCAGGATCGAGATCAGCACCTGCGGCCGGGGGTCGGCGCTGCCGAGCAGCGCGGTGAGACGCCAGAGACACCAGCCGAGCCCCAGCCCGACGACCAGCGCGACCACCGCAGCCAGTAGCAGCCTCAGTGCCGCGTCGCCCGGTGAGAACGAACCGCCGACCACGGCGGCGATCGCGACGTTGTAGAGCACCAGCGCGGCGACGTCGTTGAACAGTCCCTCGCCTTCCAGCATCGAGACCAGTCGGCGGGGCAGATGCAGCTTGGCCGCGACCGCGGTGGCCGCGACCGGATCCGGCGGCGAGACGAGGGCGCCCAGGGCGACCGCGCCGCCGATGGTGATGCCCGGCACGACCAGGGAGGCGACATAGCCGACTGCGGCGGTGGTCACCAACACGAGCGCCACGGCGAGCAACAGAATGGGCCGCGCGTTCGCGGCCCAATGGCGCCAAGAGGTCTTGCGCGCCGCCGCGTACAGCAGCGGCGGGAGCACAATCGGCAGGATCAGGTCGGGTTCGACGTGCACCTGCGGGATCTGCGGAATGGCAGCCAGCAGGATGCCGAAGACGGTCACCAACACCGGCCAGGGCAAGCTGATCCGCTCGGACAGCGGAATCAGGACAGCGGTGGCAAAGATCAAGGCCGCTATCAGACTGAGTTGCTCCATCCCTCACCTCCGCCCTGTCAACCTACCGGGCACGATGGGGTCCTTTGGCCGCTCTTGCGTTAACTCCACCGGCGTCCGCTGAGGTGAAATCTCGAGCTAGTGCTCGGTGCAGCCGTGGACCTCTCGCCGCGCCGGGCTCCACTCACAGCCGACTGGATTGGCCGACCAGCAGCGGCGCGATGATCGAGCGGGAGGGCCACAGCGCCTCCGTTGCCGCTTGGTCGGACGGCAGGCGGCCGGCGATCAGGCGCAACGTGTGCTCGCCGGTGTCGACCGTGCGGCGCAGGAGTTTCGCCGAGTCCGGGGCGAGAGCGACCGTGGTGTAGAGCGGCGCCGCGGCCGGCATCGGGACGCACTCGGTCGGCTGGATGGCCGAGGAGCGCATCAGCCGGTGGAAATCCAACTCCCACTCGGCCAAATCCTGCGTGTTCCCGCGCTGCTTGGGTTGACCTGCGAGTCGGGGCGCCACCACCACCGAGCGTTCCGGTTGGTGGATGCTCAACTCGAGCGCGCGGGCCACGGTGGTCGCGAAACCGCCGGTGCCCCGCACGACCACGATCGGACGGTTGATCTCAATCACCTCGGTGAGCGCGGCCGCCTCGAGGTTCTCCCCGGCAATGAGGCAATGCACGCCGATGCGCGCGCAGGCCAGCAGGACGACGGCGAAGTCGGCGCTGCGGGGCAGGCACGTCAGCACCTGGTCGCCGGCGACTAACCCGAGCGTGCGCAGGACGCCGGCAAACTGCGCGGTCTGCTCGGTCAGGTCCGCGAAGGTGAGGTCGTCTTCGCCGTCCGTGCCGATCGCCGTCTGCTCGGCTCGACCGAGGGCGACGTGGCGGTCGACTGCGTTGAAGCAGACGTTAAGGACGCCGCCGGCAACGCGCGGCTCGAGACCCGGGGCGAGGACCGAGATCGTCGGCTGGACGATCCAGTGCAGCCGCTTGCTCTGAGCTGACCAGAAGGCCAGTGCCTCCTCAGCGAGCGGATCGGGCATCGTCATGTGGTGATCGCGGTCATGTGGTGATCGCGGTCATGCGGTGATCGTGGTCATGCGGTGATCATGCCGTATCGGAACGACCCGTCGCAGCGCCCATGGGCGCCGTCGGATCCCAACCCAGGATGGGCGGTAGGACGCCTTCGAAGGTCAGCAACCAGCGTTTGGTTTCCAGCCCGGACGACCCGAAACCACCGCTGTAGCCGCCGAGACCGTCACTGGCTAGCACCCGATGGCAGCCGACCACGATCGGAATGCGGTTGGAGCCCATCAGCGCCCCGATGCCCCGGGCCGGCACGGTGGTGCCACTGCGCGCGGCGAGGCCGCCGTAGGTGATGGACTCGCCGAAGCCGACGGTGTCGAACAGGGTCCGTAGCACCGCGTCCTGGCTGGTGGTCAGCCCGCGCCAGTCCAGCGGCAAGTCGAACGTGGTGCGAGTGCCGCCGAAGTATTCGGCGAGTTGGTCGACGATCGATCGGGTCCAGTTGCTCTGCGCGTTCACGCGGTTGGCGGTCACCGACCCGGCCTCGTCGGGGCTGGTCCTGAACGGGTCGACCCAGCGGACGGCGCGCAAACCGACCTCGGTCACGGTGATCTCCAACCGACCGACCTGAGTGTCGAGAAGCGCTCGGACCTCCGCGGCCGGCGTCGCGTTAGCCGCGGTTGGGTGTGAGATCAGTTCAGGCACCCTTTTATAGTGCCCGGGCCCTCTGACAACGGTGGTTCGCCGGTCACGAGCCGGTCGGCGGTTACTCTCTGCCGATCTTTGCGATCGAGATGTGCCATATAGTTACTGGGCATTCTCGGTTGTGCTCGCTGGCGGCCGTGGGTAGAATCGACAGTGTGTTCGACACTCCCTGTGTAGCCGACCTCGCCTCCGACGCGGGCCGTGACGCGGCCGGCGCCGGTGCTGTCGCGGGCCCCGACGCGGGGTCGCCGGTGGTGGACGGGTTCGGCCCGGGGGTCGTGTTGGGGTTGTGCGGGCCGGCGGAGGCGCCGGGTTTGGCGTGGTCGGATTTCTGGCCGGAGTCGGAGTGGCTGCCGGCCGGGCGGTGGGGCGTGGCCTGCGCGGAGCACTTGTTGGCCTCGGATTGGGCTGATGAGGGGTTGCGGGCGGCGGCGCGGGCGGATTTGGTGGGGGCGCACGCGGGGTTGCCGGCCTCGGCGGCGGGGGCGGCGGCGTTGGCCGGGGTGGACCCGGCGGAGTTGCCGGCGCACCGGTTGGCCGACTACCTGGTGTTGGCGGACAGGGTGCGGTCGTGGGCGGAGTCGGCGGCGGTGCGGGGGTTGGCGGCGTTGGAGCGGGGGGACCGGTCGGAGGAGCGGTGGTCGCGGGAGCAGGTGATGTGCTCTTGGCGGGTGTCCAAGCGGGCGGCGGAGGTGGCGTTGCGGACGGCGCGGACGTTGGCGGGGGAGTTGCCGGCGACGTTGGCGGCGTTGGCGGCGGGGGACATCTCGCCGGAGCAGGCGCGGGCGGTGGCGGCCGGGTCGTGGCGGCTGGACGACGACGCGGTCAGCCCGCCCCCGGCCCCGGTTGAGGCTCCCGCCGACCCGCCGGTTGACGAGGTCCCGGGCGAGGAGGCGGCCCCGGGCGAGGAAGCGCCGGCCGGGGTTGCGGCGGCGCGGCCGGCGGCCGGTTCGGCGGGTTCGGTGGCGTTGGAGCGGTTGGAGGCGGCGGTGCTGCCGCGGGCCGGGGCTCAGACGGCGGGGGCGACGCGGGCGGCGGTGGAGGCGGCGGTGCTGGCGATCGACCCGTCGGCGGCGCGGCAGCGCTGCGAGCGGGCTTTCGGGGAGCGGCAGGTGTGGTCGCGGTCGGCTCCGGACGGGATGGCGACGGTGACGGCGCTGCTGCGGGCGGTGGACGCGGAGCTGGTGATGACGGGCCTGTCGGCGCAGGCGCGGGCGTTGCCGAAGGCCGACGGGCGGAGCGTGCCGCAGCGGCGGGCGGACCTGCTGCTGGACGCGGTGCTGGCCGGGACCGACGGGCCCGCGTCGGCGGCGGCCCGCGACGCCGAGTCCGACCCCGACCCCGACTCAGACACAGGCACCGACACAGACCTCGACCTGGACTCAGGCACAGACGCGGACGCCGGAAACGGCGGCTCCGGC
>JAOPUY010000108.1 GCA_025963265.1 Frankiales bacterium
CGTAGCGGCTCACGCTGGCCGGCGGCGGGGCGAGCGCGCTGGCCAGGTAGAAGCCGGCGACGTCCGCGACCACGCTCAGCGGTTTGGACGAGGCGTTGTAGATCTGAACCGCGCCGCCGACGCCGAGCTTCGACATGACCAGATTGGGGACGCTGCCGGTGTTAAGGAAGTTGATATTGGAGGCCAGCGGCCGAGCGGCGCCGTTGGGGTACACCGTGAGATTGCCGCCGGCGACCGGGGAGGCGGCGGTCACGTTCATCACGACCGCCGCGGCGCCAGCGGTGGGGACTCCCCCGGCCCCGGCGACCTGGACCCGGATCGACTGATGAGCCGGGATCGGCCCGGTCGCGCCATTGCCGTGCCGGGTGTCGAGAATCCGGGACGGCGCCAGGACCTGCAGCCCGCCGGCGGTGGTCGGGACCGTGGCGATGAAGTAGCCGAAGACGTCGGCCACCAGTTGGACCGAGCCGGCCGAGGCGTTGTAGAGCTCGACCTTGCCGTCCGCCCCGACCGGGGCCAGCACCAGGTTGGGGACGGTCTGGCCCTTCACGAAGTTCAGATTGGACGAGACCGGACGAGCTGAGCCTGAGGCGTAGACCGTGATGTCGCCGATCGCCTGGGGCTGGGTCGCGGTGACGTTGAGCAGCACCGCCGGGACGCCGGGCGGGATCGCCCCGCCGGTGACGGTCAGCGAGACGGTGCCGCCGTGCGCGACCGCGCTCCGGGGAGCCCCGGTGCCGGTGCGGGTGTCCAGCAGCCGCCGTGGGCTGACCGGGGTGAGGTCGCCGGGCCCGGGGCCAGCGGCCGCCCGGTAGTAGCCGGCGACGTCGGCCACCAAGGAGACCGAGCCGCCGCCGGCGTTGTACAGCGAGACCGTGCCGGAGGCGGTCAGCGGAATCACGGCGAGGTTGGCCACCGTCTGGCCCTTGAGAAAGTTGAGATTGGACGTGCTCGGCCGCGCGCTGCCGCCGGCCCAGGCGGTGATCGTGCCCGAGGCCGTCGGATCGGTGACGGTCAGGTTCAGCACGACCGCCAGGCTGCCGGCCGGCACAACCGAGCCCGCGACGCGGAAGGTCAGAAATTGCCGGGCGCCCAGCGCGTGCTTGATGCCGCCGGTTCCGGTGCGGGTGTCCAGCAACCGGGTCGGGGAGACGCCGGTGAAGGGCCCGGCGGCCGCGCTGGCCACCTCGGGCGCTACCGCGTCGACCGTAGTGGCTCCGGCCGGCGCGCTGGTGATCGCCAGCAGCGCCGCGGTCAGCACCGCGGTCAACGCCATCGCCCACGCCGTGAGCCCGGTCCTGCTCCCGCTGCGTACCCGCACTATTCCTCCGGCACCGTGATTCGGTTCAACTGACTCAATCCGGAACTAAACTAGCGCTTAACGCCGCGCTCGGACAGTTTTTGAGGACACTGTGCGGTCACTGAGGGTAATCACATCGCGGCCGACCAGCTGGCGCCGAAGCAGACGAAGGGCGCGGGCAGGTTGCTCGGATCGCCGTCGTCGCCTCCCAGCTCGCCCGCGCAGGCCGTCGCCAGCGCTTCGGCCGAGTCGCGGCCCGCGGCGAGCTCGCGGTGATAACGGATCATGACCTCGCTCGCCAGCTGATCGTTGACCCGGGCCACGCCGGAGATGACCGAACGGGTGCCCAGCCGGAGCAGCACACTGGTCAGTCCGAGCGCCTCGTCGCCCGGTCGGACGGTGGCCTGGCCGAGCTCGCAGGAGGACAGGACGACGTGCCCCGCCACCGGCCGCGAGCTGTCGAGCTCGTAGGCGTAAACCGGCCCGTCGGCCAGTCGGATAGCCGAGAACAGCGGGTTCTCGGCCTGGTGCTCGCCGTGGGCGGCGATGTGCACAAGGTCGTTGCCGGTCACCGCGTCGTCGAAGTCCGCGCGGCGCGCGAGCGGGCGCGGCGAACGATCAGCGGCATCGCCATAGCCCCAGATCCGCTCGATCGCCGCGACCTCGCTCGCGGCGAAGGCCAGGTCGGGACCCGCGAACGCCGTGACCCGCAGCGGCCCCGTCCGGTCTTCGGCCCGAGAGGCCTGCACCCAGGCGGTCGCCGACGGGGTGACCGTGACCGGGCAGCCGGCCAGCGCGGGCAACATCCCCCACGGCAGCGTGGCCAGCACCCCCGACGGCGCGATCACCAGCCGGTTGGGGCTCAATCCGAGCGGGGTGATCAACCCGGTCTCGAGGCCCTGCAGCGAGCGCCGCAATGAGCCCGTGACCGCGGCCCGCAGCACCGTCGGCAGCTGTCCTCGGGCCAGCACGTCGAGGTCAGCCCGGACCCGCAGGACGAGTTCCTTCATCGGGGCCGCCGGCCCCAGGTCGTGCACCCCGTTGCCAGTCGGTCCCAGCACCAACGCGTGCAATCGGCCGGCCACCTCGAGGTAGCAGAGGTAACTCGCCCCGCGGTCGCAGGCGGCCGCCACCGTCTCCTCAAAGTTCGCGACCCGCGCGGCTTGCCGGGATCCTTCAGCCGACCAGGCCCTCGATCGGAGCTGTTGCTGCAGCTCGGCCATCCGCCGCCGTCGGGCCGAGCCAAGCCGGACCGCGGCGGCGTCGGACTCAGTCGCCCGCACCTCCTCCGACACCTGGCGCAGCTCAGCTAGCAGAGCGGCGACCTGCTCGTCGCGGGGCGCGACGACCGAGGGCAACCGGCTCGAGGTCGCGCGACTGCGCTCGACCGCGGCCAATACGCCGTTGGGCCGCCCGGCTCGCAGGGCCAAACCCAGGTCCAGCTCGGCCAACTGCCGCCCGTGCACGGCCCCCGCGGTCTGCAGATCGACGCTGCCGAACTGCGCCTGATGACGAGCCAGCTCGACCAGGCCGGCTCGAATCTCCCGCCGGCCATCGGCCGGACGTCCGGTGGCGAGGTTGACCTTCGCCCGGACGAGCCGAGCGTGCACCCGAAAGGCGATCGAGTCGTCGCGTCGAATCGGGCCGATCGAGGCCGCCAGCTCCTCGGCGAGAGCGGACTGCCCCGAGGCCAGCGTGGCTTCCACCGCTATCAACCCGGCCGAGCGAGCCCGGGCCGTCAGACCCTCGCCTGAGAACTCAGCCGCCAGCCGCCGGGCGGGATGGGCGAGCCGAGCGCCCGGTCGCCCACCGGCCAAGTCGGCCTGCAGCAGGACTAGTTCCGCGTCCCGACGCCAGCGCACGTTGCCCCGGCGTCGGAATCTGTCCCGGGCGCTGCCGGCCAGGCGGCGCGCGGCGGCGATCTCGCCGTCCAGCAGCGCGCATTGCGCCCGCGCGAGTTCGACCTCGCCGACGTCCTTCCACAGGCGGTTCGCGCGGAAGAGCTCGCCCGCCTGCAGCAAGGCCTCGTCCGCGTCCCGGTACAAGCCGGCGCCGAGCAGCACCTTCGCCCGGTCGACGAGGGCCACGGCCGGCGAGACCTCGGCCTGCAAGCTCGCCGCCTCATCCATCAGACGCAGGGCCAAGGCGAGGTTGCCGGCGTAAAACTCCACTTCGCCCAGGTTGTGGCGAGCCTTGACCTCCTCGACCAGCAGCTCGTTCTCCTGGGCCATCTCCACCGCACGCCGATAGTCGGCGCCGGCGGTGGCGAGATCTCCCAGGTAGACCCGCAGCATTCCTCGATTGAGCAGGATGTTGCAGGCGCTGCGCGCGTCGGCGTGCTCGATCAGGCTCACCGCGGCGTCCAGGTGCTCCATGCCCAATCGGAAGTTCCCGCCGCGAACCTGCATGTAGCCCAGATGCAGCTGCAGCAAGACCCGCACCCGGTCGTCCTGAGCCTGTGCGACGTAGTCAGCCACCGGCGCCAACGCGCGCAGGCCCCGGTTCAAACCGTTGAGCTCGGACTCCGCCGTGGCTATCGCCAGCTCGACGCGCGGGCGCAGGATGTCCGAGGCGTCGAACTCCGACGCCGGATGATCGGCGAGCTCCCGCAGCGCGCGATGGAGAAATCGCAGGGCGCGGACCGGCCGGCCGGCGCTGTTCTCAGCGATGCCCTGCCGATAGAGCTGCTCGGCCTGCTCGACCGTCCTCATCGCTCAACCATGGAAGGCACTCCGGCTCGTCTGCGCGCTCGGGCTTAGCTCGCCGGCCGGGGAATGGGCACCAGCACGCCCAGCGCCTGCCACCCACGGTCGAGGGCCTGGGATGAGTGGGAGCAGTACGAGCTCGCAGAGCAGGTTGGCCTGATCGGCGCGGACGACGCGAGTGCGCAGCGTGACCCCGTTCCGG
>JAOPUY010000115.1 GCA_025963265.1 Frankiales bacterium
AGACCGGCGTAGGCGGAGAACACGACGGTGCCGAAGACGACGTAGTGGAAGTGCGCCACGACGAAGTAGCTGTCGTTCAGGTGCCAGTCCAGCGGCGGGCTGGCCAGCAGCACGCCGGTCAGCCCACCGAGCAGGAAGGTGATCAGGAAGCCGACGGCGAACAGCATCGGGGTCTCGAACGTCAGCTGGCCGCGCCACATCGTGCCGATCCAGTTGAAGAACTTCACCCCGGTCGGCACCGCGATGAGGAACGTCATGAAGGAGAAGAAGGGCAGGTTGACCGCCCCGGTGACGTACATGTGGTGGGCCCACACGGTCAGCGACAGAGCGGCGATGGAAAGCGTGGCCAGCACCAGGCCCTTGTAGCCGAACAGCGGCTTGCGGCTGAAGACCGGGAAGATCTCTGACACCACCCCGAAGAAGGGTAAGGCCAGGATGTAGACCTCCGGATGGCCGAAGAACCAGAACAGATGCTCCCAGAGCAGCGCGCCGCCGTTGTTCGCGTCGAAGACGGTCGCGCCGAAGTGCCGGTCGGCGTAAAGCACCAGCAGCGCCGCGGTCAAGATCGGGAACGCGAGCAGCACCAGCAGCGAGGTGACGAGCAGGTTCCAGACGAAGATCGGCATCCGGAACATCGTCATGCCGGGGGCGCGCAGCGTGATGATGGTCGTCACGAAGTTGACGCCGCCCAGGATGGTGCCCAGACCCGAGATCGCCAGGCCGATGATCCAGAAGTCCGTGCCGGCGCCGGGTGAGTTGATCTCGTTGTTCAGCGGCAGGTAGAAGGTCCAACCGCCGTCGGCCGCGCCGCCCGGGGTCAAGAAGCCGGCGCAGGCCGTCGTCGCGCCGAAGAGGTAGAGCCAGTACGAGAAGGCGTTCAGTCGCGGGAAGGCGACATCCGGCGCGCCGATCTGCAGCGGGACGACCAGGTTGGCAAAGGCGAAAACCAACGGCGTCGCGAAGAACAGCAGCATGATCGTGCCGTGCATAGTGAAGAGCTGGTTGTACTGCTCGGGCGTGAGGAACTGCATGCCGGGCCGGGCCAGCTCGCCTCGCATGATGAGGGCCAGCACACCGCCGAACATGAAGAACGTGAAGGACGTGATCATGTACATCCGGCCGATCAGCTTGTGATCGGTGGTGTGCAGCAGCTGCAAGAAGAGCGAGCCCCGCGCCCTCTCGGTCGCCGGGAACGGGCGGCTCACGATCGGCGTTGGCTCCACGTCCACTGGGTTCACGACGTGCGTGATACCTAGGGGATCTTCGGTAGTCGTCAAACCAGCCTCCGGCGTCTCAGATCAGCTGTTCGCGCATGCCGCTGACTCGCTGAGTTTCGCAGACACCCGAACGTCTGAACCGAGGATAGACACCCCGTCCGACCCGGGCCGCACCGACCCGCAGCCGAGGCACCCACAAGTGCGCCGGCGGTGCGATTGCTGTGCGCCCGGCGGCCGTTGATAAAAGAATGGAAGGATGGGCTCATGGCACTCAAGTTGGGATACAAGGCATCGGCCGAGCAGTTCGGACCGCGGGATCTCGTCGAATACGCCGTCCAGGCCGAGGCGGTCGGACTGGACAGCGTCAGCATCTCCGACCACTTCCAACCCTGGCAGCACGACGGCGGGCACGCCCCGTTCTCGATGTCCTGGTTGGCCGCAGTCGGCGAGCGGACCGAACGGGTGCAGCTCGGCACCTCGGTCCTCACCCCGACCTTCCGCTACAACCCGGCGATCGTCGCCCAGGCTTTCGGCACCCTCGCCTGTCTCTACCCCGACCGGGTGATGCTCGGCATCGGCACCGGCGAGGCGCTGAACGAGGTCTCAGTCGCCCGCCTGGAATGGCCCGACTTCAAGGAGCGCTTCGCGCGGCTGCGCGAGGCCGTGGACCTGATGCGGGCCCTGTGGGCGGGCGAGCGGGTCACCTTCGACGGCGAGTTCTACCAGACGACGGACGCCACGGTCTATGACCGGCCGGCGAGCTCCGTCCCGATCTACATCGCGGCCGGCGGACCGCTGGTCGCCCGTTACGCCGGACGGGTCGGCGACGGTTTCATCTGCACCTCGGGCAAGGGCGCCGAGCTCTACACCGACAAGTTGCTGCCCGCGGTCGCCGAGGGGTTGGAGAAGGCGGGCCGGCCGAGCGATTCCATCGATCGCCTGATCGAGATCAAGCTGTCCTATGACCGCGATCCGCAGCAGGCCTTGGAGAACACCCGGTTCTGGGCGCCGCTGTCCCTCACGGCCGAGCAGAAGCACGGTCTGCACGACCCGATCGAGATGCAGAAGGCCGGCAATGAGCTGCCGATCGAGCAGGTGGCCTCGCGCTGGATCGTCGCCTCCGATCCGGAGTCGGCGGTGGCGGCGATCAAGCCTTACCTCGATTACGGCTTCAACCACCTGGTCTTTCACGGCCCTGGCCATGACCAGTCGCGGTTCTTGACCTCGTTCAGCGAGGACGTCGCGCCGCTGCTGCGCGAGCTCGGCTAGCCGTCCACGGTCGGCGCTAGTCGCTCACGGTCCGCTCAGCGTTTGCGGGTCGGCTCTGGTTTCAGCCGAGGAGGGTCTCGCCGACCCAGCCGCCCTGACTGGCCCCGGGCGGGATGGCGAACAGCGCCGAGCTCTCGTGCCGGATGAAGCTCGACAAGGCGTCGCTCGCCGCCAACTTGCGCTGAATCGGGACGAACACCGCATGCGGGTCGGTTTGGAAGGCCTGGAAGAACAGCCCGGCATTCGGGCTGCCGTCAGCCCGCAGCCCGTCGTCGTAGGAGTAGCCCCGCCGCAGCATCGTCACTCCCCCGTTATTGGCGGGGTGGGTCAGCCGCAGGTGGGCGTTGGCTGCGATGACCGGTTTGCCCGTGGCGTCGACCGCGGAGAACGTGGGCGTGGTGTGCTCCGTCCCGCCCGTCAGCGGAGCGCCGTCATCGAGCCGGCGTCCGATCACCTGCTGCTTGGCCGCGACGCTGAGCGGGTCCCAGTCATCGAGCAGCATCCGGATCCGGCGGGTGACCAGGTACGTGCCGCCCGCCATCCAGGCAGGGGAGGCGGCCTGCTGCGGTAACCAGACGGCGATCTCGAGCCGGGAGCCCGTCGGGTTATCGGTGCCGTCGAGCTGCCCCATCAGGTTGCGTGGGGTCGCTTCCGCATCCCGTGAGGCGGCGGCGGTCGGCAGAAAGCCGTTCTGGGACCAGCGCAGTACGAGCGGGCCGCGGGCCAGGACGACCAGTGCCCGCGCAACGGAGGACACCAGCAGCGGGTCGCCGGCGCAGATCTGGATCGCGAGG
>JAOPUY010000145.1 GCA_025963265.1 Frankiales bacterium
CCGAGGTTGGCGCACAGTCGCCAGACGTCGTTCTGGGTGGCGCGGACGAACTCAGCCGCGGCCGTCGCGTCACCGGCGCGAGCGCGCAGGGCGGCGAGGGTGACCGCGTCGAAGTCCGGCGTGTCCACCGCGGTCCTCCGTCCCTGTCTGATCAGTGCGGCCGAGCCGTCGATCCGGCCCGGGTGAGCTGAACCACATCTGCCGGTTCCGGGGAACCGCCCGGCCAGAAAAGCCGACTCAATTAGTCGTGACCTGTGAGCGATACCGAGAGGCGGCGTCGGCCCAACTAGACGGCGAGCCCCTCGGCCTGCCGGTCTCCAAGCTAGAGGGCCACCTGGCTAGCTGTGCCAATTGTGCCGCATGGCTGGAGACCGCCTCGCACCTCGGGCGTTTGTACCGGGTGACCGGGCAGAATCCGCCCGACCTGAGCGCGGCCGTGATGAGCGGCGTGGTGTTGCCGGTGGCCAAGTTGCGCCAGCACCGGCGCCGGCTCTCGATCGGGTTGGCCGTCCTCGGCTTCGTGCAGTGGGCCTTGGCCCTGCCGTCCTTCTTCGGCGACAGCGTCGGGATGCAGATGGGCCTGCACGCCGCCCACGAGAACGCGGCCTGGAACCTGGCCCTGGGCGCGGCGTTCCTCGCGGTGGCGATGCGGCCCTCGCGCGCCGCCGGCACCCTGCCGATCCTGACTACCTTTGTGGTGGTGTTGACGGCGCTGAGCATCCCGGACCTCGCGGCCCACGCGGTCGACGGCTCGCGGCTGGCCAGCCACATCGGCGTCGTGCTCGGCTTGGTGCTGGTGACCCTGATGGCCCGCTCGGAGCGGTCCCGGCCCCATCCGGCCGAGCGGCAGGCCAACTCGCCCGTCACCGTGCGCTCGCTCCGCTCGTCCGGAAAATCGTCCGGCAAGCAAGCGTCGGACAAGAACCGGGGCGTCGCGTGAGACGTTCGGTTCGGCGGCTGGGCGTCCTGCTGGTACTGGCCCTGACCGCCCTCGGCCTGCTGCTCGGCACCGCGTCGGAGGCCTCGGCCCACGCCGTGGTCGTCGGCTCGACCCCGGCCGACGGCTCCCGGGCGGCGAAGGCGCCGACCTCGGTCACCATCCGGTTCGACGAGCCGGTCGGGCTGTCGCTGGGCTATCTGCGGGTGGTCAACTCCTCCGGCTTGCGGGTGGACGTGGGCACGGAGACCCACCCGGGCAACGTCGGCTCGTCCATCTCGGTGGCCTTGAAGCCCTCGCTGGGGGACGGGACGTTCCTGGCCAGCTTCCGGGTGATCTCGGCCGACAGCCATCCGATCACCGGCTCGATCCGGTTCGTGGTCGGCAATGGGGCGCTGGGATTGGCCGCGACCGGCAGCGGCGCGGCGACGGTCCAGGGCAGCGTCTCGACGTTGCTGGCGATCAGCCACTGGCTCGGCTTCATGGGGATCTCGCTGGTCGGGGGCAGCTGGCTGATCTTCTCGCTGTGGCCCTCGGGACAGCGCCGGCGCTCGATCCGGCGGGCGGTCTGGACGGGCTGGGGACTGGCTGTGCTCGGCGTGCTCGGCGAGTTCCTGCTGCAGGGGCCCTACGCCGCGGGCGGCTCGCTGTCGACGGTCTTCCACGGCGATCTGCTGGACGCGACGCTGCACGTCAACTCCGGGCAGCTGCTCTCGGTGCGACTGGTGCTGCTCGGCGTGCTCGGGGCGGTGCTCACCGCGCTGTTCGACCGCGACCCGCGCCGCCGCCCGGGCTGGGGGGCCGAGGCCGCGGCCATCGTCGGGGTCGGCATCGTGGTGACCTTCGCGGCCGGCGGGCACAGCGCGACCGCCAGTCCTGAGTGGTTCGGCATCCTCATCGACTCGCTGCACTTGGCCGCGGCCGCGGTCTGGCTGGGCGGCCTGAGCATGCTGGTGGTCGCCGCGTTCGCGCACGACGGCCCGGACCGGGCCGAACCGGCGCGGGAGCCGGCGGAGTCGCTGGAACCGAGCGAGTCGCGGGAGATGGCCACCGCCGCGGCCAGATCGCCGATCGCGCTGGCCACCGGCTACGCCGACGGCTCGGACGGCTCTGATGGCTCCGACGTCTTGGATCTTTCGGACGACGAGTCGGGTCATCCGGACTCAGACGACGAGGCGGACGCGCGGAACGGTTCTGGCCGACACCGCCGCGCCGGCGGCGGCTCGGGCGGCGCAGGCTCGGGCGGCGCAGGCTCTGGGGGCGGAAACAGCGGCGGAGGCTTTGGTGGCGGCGACAGCGGCGATCCCGAAGCCTCCGAGCTGGCCGCCGGGATGCCGATCTTCTCCCGGGTGGCGCTGGCCTGCGTGGCCATCCTCGCCGTCACCGGCACGATTCAGGCCCTGCGCGACGTCGGGACGGTCGACGCGATCACCACCACCTGGTACGGCCGGCTGGTGACGGCCAAAGTGGTGCTGTTCCTGGTCGTGGTGGCCCTGGGCTACTTCGCGCGCCGGATCGTGCAGCGCCGGGACTGGGCCCGCGGGCGCGGGCCGTTGCAGCGGATGCGGCGCACCCTGCTGACCGAGGTGGTGGTCGGCGTCGTGGTGCTCGGGGTGACCGGGGTGCTGGTCTCCCAGCCGCCGGGCAAGGTCTCGCTGGCCGCCGACCGGGCCAAGCCGAAGTCGGCGGTGGTCGAGGTGACCAACGCGGCGAGCGCGAGGGTGGAGGTCGCGCCGGGGACGCACGGCTCGGTCGAGATCCAGGTCGTGCTGAACGGCTCGATCACCCCGACCAAGGTGACGGCGACGGCCAGCCTGCCGGCCAAGTCGCTCGGGCCGATCCCGGTGAACCTGCAGGCGGTCGGACCGCGCAGCTACACCGCCTCCGGCGTGCTGCTGCCCTCGGCCGGGTCGTGGCAGATCACCCTGAACGTCCAAACGTCCGAATTCGACTCGACGACCGCCGTGGCCGTCGTAAAGCTGTCTTAAGGAATTCCGTGGCGCGCACAGGAAGCGGTTATTTAGCGAGGGCAGCATGTCTGGTGTGATCCGTCCGCCGATCTCGCTGCTGTTGGCTGGGCTGGCCGTCCTGGTCGGGATGGCCGGGCTGGTCCGCGGCGCGATCCCGCAGGCCAGCTCGTCGCCCGCCACCCCGGCCGGTTCCTCGATCGTGGTCGGCGGGGCTTACGTGCGGGCTTCGGCCAATGGCGTGAACACGGCGGGCTATTTCACCATCTACAACACCTCGGGCACGGCCGACGTGCTGACCGCGATCTCCTCCGGCGCCGGCGGCGACATCGGGCTGGAGACCTATGACACGAGCGGTCAGATGACCGGGATGGCCGCCGGGCTGACCATCCCGGCCCACGGCAGCGTGACCCTCACCCCAGGCAAGGTGCATGTGATGATCCAGCAGTTGTACGGACCCCTGAACGTCGGGCAGACGGTGAATTTCCAGCTGACCTTCCAGAACGCGGGGGACGTGCTGGTCACCGCTCCGGTGATCGGCTTGCTCGCGCCCGCGCCGACCGCGGCGGCTCCTAAGTGAGGCTCTCCGGTGCTGCCTCCGGTCTCGTGTCGCCGCGGCGTCGGTGGCTGGTCGCGGCCGGATTGGCGGTGGCCGGGACGCTGGCGCTGAGCGCCTGCACGTCCAGCGCGGGCAGCCCGGCGCCGAGTCAGTCGGCCTCGCAGCTGATCAACAAGCCCGACTCGACCTACGACGGCATCGGATTGCTGCCGCCGCAGCCGCGGCCGCACTTCACGCTCACCGACTCGGTCGGGAAGCCGTTCGACTTCTACTCCCAGACGGCGGGCAAGCCGACGCTGCTCTACTTCGGCTACACGCACTGCCCGGACGTCTGCCCGGCGACCATGGGCGACATCTCGGTGGCGCTGTCGCAAGTTCCCGCGGCAGTGCGGGACAAGACGCAGGTCGTGTTCGTTACTACAGACGTCAAGCGGGACACCGGACCGGTGCTGGCCAAGTACATGAGCCAGTTCGACGTCGGGCTCCCGAACAAGTTCATCGGCCTCACCGGCACCCAGAATCAAATCGACGCCGCGCAGGTCGCCGCCCACGTGACACTCGCCGAAGGCGACGGAGAGACGCATTCGGCCGAGGTCTTGCTCTACGGTTCTGATGACTACGCCAATGTCGGGTTTCTGCAGACCGCCGACGAGCAAGCCGCCATCGTCCACGACCTCCCCCTGGTCGCTGGGTAAAGCTAAGGAGCAATTGGAGTGAATTTGTCCCGTACCGCCGCCCGACAGTGGGCCGGCACGGTGGTCAGGCTGGTGCTCGCCGGCATCTGGGCCTGGGCCGCTATTTCGAAGATCGGGGATCCACGCAAGTTCACTCAGGCCGTCCGGGCCTATGACGCGACGCCGGAGTGGCTGAGCAAGGGCATCGGCTACGGCCTGCCGGTGCTCGAGCTGTCGCTGGCCATCCTGCTGCTGCTCGGGCTCATCGTGCGCTACGCGGCGGCGGTGAGCGCGGCACTGTTCGTGGTGTTCATCATCGGCATCGCGCAGGCCTCGATCCGCGACATCAAGCTGGAGTGCGGCTGCTTCGGCGGCGGCGGCACCTCGACCTCGACGACCTACACGCTGGACATCCTGCGCGACGTCGGGCTGCTGGTGCTGGCCGTGCTCCTGATCATCTGGCCGATGACCCGACTGTCGATCGATGAGTACCTGATCAAGTCCGAGATGGTCGTCACGCTGACGCCCAAGCAGGCCAAGCTGGAGAAGAACGTCCGCCGGTACCGGGCGGCGGTCGCGGCGGCTGAGGTCGAGCTCAAGCACAAGCAGCGCTACGTGGCCGCCGGGACGGCGGTGGTGGTGCTGCTGGTGTCCCTGGTGGCGATCGGGGTGCAGGGCGGCCGGGCCAAGATCACCGGGTCGGTCAACTCGGCCAACGCGACGGCCACGACCGGGGTGACGGTCGGCAACCCGGCCGCGCCGGTGACGGTGGACCTGTATGAGGACCTGCAGTGCCCGATCTGCAACCAGCTGGAGCAGAGCGGGCTGACCACGGACTTCACCAGCAAGATCGC
>JAOPUY010000621.1 GCA_025963265.1 Frankiales bacterium
CGCATCGACCTGTGATGTTGTCGTCACCAATCTCCGGCCAGGCCCACGCGCACGGCTGGGCCTTACATATGAAGATGTTCGCCAGGTGCGCCAGGACATTATTTACTGCCATGCGCAAGGATGGCCCGCAGACTCCGACCGTGGAAACGACGCGGCCTATGACGATGTAATTCAGGCTGCGTCTGGCATGGCCGCGCTGTTCGAAATGCAGGCCGGTAAGCCATTAAATGCACCGCTTGCGGTCGCGGACCAGATCGGCAGCCTGACGATTGTCTACGCGGTCCTGGCGGCGCTCTACTACCGGCTTCGGAGCGGCGAAGGGCAGTGCGTCGAGGTGCCGATGGTAGATGCCATGTCCGCCTTCGTCCTCGCTATGCATGGCAAAGATGCGGTGCCCGAGCCGCCCCTCGGTCCTCCGGGATACGAACGCATGGCGAACGCCATTCGCGCGCCTCTGCCGACCAAGGACGGCTATTTGCAAATTGTGCTCTACACCAAAGCCAACTGGGTCGATTTCTTTACAGGCGCGGGAGTCGTTGACGCTGCCCAGGACCCGCGTCTGGCGACGCTTTCGATACGGAATGAAAATTACGAAGAACTGTATGGGGAAATGGCGGGGATTCTTCTGACGCGAACCAATGCCGAATGGACCGACTGGTGCAGAATCCACGGGGTGGGCTATTCCCCTGTTGTTTCGCTGCATGAACTGATCGACGCACTCCCGATTGTCGCGCATTCGGCGGGGGGAACATACCGGCAGATGCCGATCCCGGTGCGGTTCTCGGCAACGCCCGGAACGTTTCGTCGGGAGGCGCCTCTTCCTGGGGCGCAAAATCACGAGGTGTTGCGCGAAGCCGGATATGGGGACGACGAGATTGCCGATCTCGAACGTGTCGGCGCTGTGATCGATGGCAAGGATCTTAATCCCTGGTGAGCATCGGTGGCGCCGCTCCTGGCCGCGGAGGCTTTCAGCGGCCAGAAGCGGCCGATCGCCGGGACATCCAGGCCGCATGAATGGCCAGGGCAAGTGCGACCGCCGCAGCGCACAAGAACTGCGTTCGCAGCGCGAGAAACTCGCCAAGTAACTTGAATATTGGTCCGTTCAGGAAGCCTCCCAAGAACGCGGCAGCTGTAAGAAGACCGATCGCTCGGCTGCGCATGCTAGGAGTGCTTCGTTCACTCAAATCATCGTACATTCCGGGGACGATTAACCCGGCGAAGATGCCGAACGCGCTGGCCGCGGCAATGGCGGCGGGGGCCGATAGAACTTCGTGCAGACCCACGACGAGCAGCGCGCAGGTCACAGAGGCGAGCGCGATCGCAGAGGTCCGCTCACGCCCGAACCGCCCGGCCACTCGGCCGTACGACAAAGCGGCGATCGCGCCCCAGACCGTAACGAGCGAGAGGATTATCGATCTCATCAGAGAGTTGCTGAAGCCGGCCTCGCTTAAGGCGAACGACAGCTGCACCGAGCCCATGAAAAGGAGAACGAACAGAATGATCGCCGCGGCATAGGCGGGTAGAAGGACCCGGTATGCTCGAAACCCGACCGCCGGACCCTCGTCGGCGACTGGCGTCAGCTGCCTTATCCCGACCGCCGCCACGCAAAATGCTGCGACCGCGAGCAGCGGATAGAGCAGAAACGCAGATCGCCAACCGCCGGCATCGGACAGCAAGCCGCCGATGAGTGTACCAGTGATCGCTGAAACGTTGGAGAAGGACGAAGCCCATCCCAGAATCGTCGCTCGCCTCAGATCGTCATACTGGTAGGCGATACCCCACACGCACGCCGTAACGAGACACGCTGTCGCGAAGCCGACGACGAATCTGGAAATCAAGAGCGCCAGTGGATCGAGCGGGAAAAATCCAGCAAAGCCGGCAAAACCGTAGACCGCCAGCATCCAGAGCATACAGCCGCGTGTCCCGAGGCGCTCCAACACCCATCCGCTGATTAGCGACCCAATCATGAGCCCGGCCGCCGCGACGCCAATCGTCAGTGCGGCGATCAAATCGCCGCGCGGGCCAAAAGCCTTCGCCATCTGTGGCAAGCCTGCGATCGGCGCCGTGATAGCCATGCCTTGAGCCGTCATGCCGATCATGAGAGCCGCGAAGAGCGAAGTTTCGGACGACCGCGCCAGGCCCCGTTCAGACTGCGAAACGTTTACCATACTGTGTTCTCCGAGTTTTCGGGTATCGCGCCTGCGCGTACAGGCGCTTAGGTCGCGAAGATCAGGCGGCTGGCATGTTTAAGATGACGGCAGGCCGTCCATCAGCAGCGTCTTTGTATCGAGATAGGGCCGAAGCCCCTCGATGCCTCCCTCGCGGCCGATGCCAGATTGCTTGAATCCGCCGAAAGCGATGCCGAGGTTCATCCTGGTTGAATTGTGACCGAAGGTGCCGCTCCGTACCTCCCCGGCGACATAAAACGCGCGGTCGATATCGTTGGTGAAGACGGAGCCATTCAATCCGAACGGACTGTCGTTCGCGAGCTGGATCGCGTGCTCTTCGCTGTCGCTAGGGATTACAGCCAAGACGGGGCCAAAGACCTCGTC
>JAOPUY010000160.1 GCA_025963265.1 Frankiales bacterium
CTCTGGACCGCCGGACGGTCTGGGTGGCGCTGAGGCGAGCATGGATCTTCTCGAGCGTCTCGGTGGCCTGCGGGCCGGTGATCCAGCCCGGTTCGTCGGCCGCGGTGCCGGGACGCAATGACCGCAACCAGCGGCTGAGGTCCTCAGCCACGGAGAGCCTCCGCCAGACGTCCGGCCGGGCTCGCGCCGCGATAGCCGGCCGCTTCCAGGGCGTCGGCGAGCCGCTTGCGCGCCCGATGCAGCCGCACCGCGTAGGCCGACGGCGAGCACCCGAGCGCCTCCGCGGCCTGCAGCAGGGTGAGGTCGTACCAGGCGGCGAGGGTGAGGACCTCCTGGTCGCCGGCCGGCAGCGTCGCCAGGGTGTGGGCGAAGGCCTGCTTGAGCTCGTAGGTGCCGGCGTCGGACTCCTCGCCGACGTCGGCCATCAGCCGGGCGATGAGCTCATCGTGGCGGCGCAAGCCGCGGTAGCGGTTGGACAGCAACCGCCGCGCGGTGCCGAAGAGCCAGCCGAGGGGTGGATCCTGAACCTGGTCAGCCTTGCGGAATGCCGTCACGAAGACCTCCTGCAGTACGTCCTGCGCAGTCTGCGGATCCGTCCGGTGGAGTAGATAGGCCTGCACCCGCGCGGCATACGCGCGGAACCAGACATCGATCACCGCGCGACGCTCGGCGTCGTCCACCCGTTCCCTCCTCAGGGATCTGCTGCGTGGTCATGAGGTAGATGTCCGGCACTCAGCAGAAAATTACCCCGCGCTCAGATCGCGTCCGTCCTGGTCGATCAGATCGCTGTGGTGTCCCGATGACCCGTCGTCGCACGGCCTGGTGGTCCGGCATCGTGGCGACCTCGCCGGCGACGTTGCTCAAGCGAGCCGAAGGCGACCGCCTGCTCGGCGTGCTGGCCGATTGGTGGATCGCCGAGGAAGGCCTGCTCGAGGATCGGCCGTCGCCGACGGCGCCCGGCCGCCGAGCGGTCTCTCGGCGGTATCACCGCGCCGAGTTCTACGCCCGGCTGGCTGAGTCCGGCTTTCCCGAACTTCCTGACCGCGACGAGCACGCGATCGACACGGTGCTGCGGGTCTTCCACGGTTGGGCCAGCAGCCGCGAGGCCGGCGACCTGATCGTGGCGATCGCGCACAAGCAGGCCGCCCGCCAGAAGGTCCTGGGTGGCCGATCCACCGCCGAGGGCCCGGTCGGGCTCGGCCACTTCGTGCACGAGCGTTCGCAGGACGAGTTCGCCTCGCTGGTCACCTACGAGGTCTACGAGCAGGTTCAGGCCCGGGTGCGGGCGCAGATTCACGTCGAGGTGAAGGCCCACCTGCGGGCCCAGTAACGTGCTGGTCTTATGGACCTCTCTGTGACGGCGTCTGGGACGGGCGAGCCCCTTGTGCTGCTCGTCCACGGCGTCCTCGACAACGGGCGCTCGTTCGACCGAGTCGCCGAATTGCTGGACTCCGAGTGCCGTCTGCTCCGCTATGACCGTCGCGGCTACGGCACCTCCGCCGACGCGCTCGGAGTGCCCGCGGACGCCGATGACCACGTCGAGGACCTGCTCTCGGTCCTGGACGGGCGCCGGGCCGTGGTGGTCGGACACTCTTTTGGCGGGGTCATCGCCGCCGGCGCGGCGGTGCGGGCGCCGGAACTGGTCAGCGCGCTCGTGCTCTACGAGTCGGTCATGGCCTGGGTGCCGGGCTGGGATGACCGCCCGCTACGGCAAGTGCTGTGGGGCGAGGACCCGGAGGACGCGGGGCTGCGGCTCATGTTCGGCGAGCGGTATCACGCGATGACCGCCGAGCAGCGGCAACGACGTCGAGCGCAAGCCACGTCGTTCGTCGTCGAGGAGCGATCGGTTCGGGGCCCCGTGCCGCCGTACGAGATCGCCGATCTACAGGTTCCCCTGGTGTACGGCTACAGCGACACCTTCCCGATCGCGGTGATGCAGCAGCACCTGAACGAGGTCATCGCCGACGTCGAGCTGGTGGCCGTCCCCGGTGGCGGCCACAACGCGCATCGCGATGCCCCCGAGGCCTTCGCCGATCTCGTCCGGCTCGGACTCAGACTGACACCTCGTCCTTGAGGCCGCCGCGGATCATCTCCCGAAGTTCGGCGGTGTCCTCGTGGCCGTGCGAGGCGACCGCGTGCTGAGTCGCGGCCGTGAGGACCTCGTCCTCCTCGCCGGAGATGGTGAGCGTGCACCCACTCTCGCTGGGCATGTCGCGGCAATCGGCTACTTTGCGGGTCATCGGACTCTCCTCCTCGAGGGGTAGTTGTGCGGATGCACAGTGCAGCTGGTTAGGTGCAGGACAGGCCGAGGCAGTTCGGCCGGGGCGTGTTGCCGTGCGCGGTGTTGCGGCCGCCGTCGACGTTGCCGACGACGACGGAGATTCCGTGGTTGCGGTTGGCGTTGGCCACGTTGGCGGTAAGGACGTTGCCGGTCGTGTCTCCGGGCTGGTCGGAGAACACTCCGATGCCGACGTCGCGGTTCTGGTCAGCCACGTTGCCCCGCACCGTGTTGCCGGTCACGCCGGCCAGGATGATGCCGCCGCCCTCGTCCGGAGCGCCCTGGTTCGCGTTGGACACGTTGGCCAGGATGACGTTCTTGTTCGCGCCGTCGCCGACCACGAGGCCGACCTCAGCGTTGCGGCTGGTGTTGTTGTTGGTGACGCGGTTGCCGCTGGAGCCGTTCTGGCCGCCTTCCAGGTCGATGCCGACGCCGTTGCCGCTGGCCCGGTTGGCGCTCACCCGGCTGTTCAGCAAGTCGAACATAAACAAGCCGGTGTCATGGTTGCCGGTCAGGGTGTTGCCCTCGATTTGGGCGCCCGACACCGCTCCGACGACCACCCCGTCGCCCACGTTGTTGCCGGCGTGATTCCCGGCGAGCAGCGTGTTGTCGGCGCCGGAGTTCACCTCGATTCCCTGATTCTGGTTGCCGTCGAGGGAATTGGCGATGACGCGGGTTCGGGGTGAGAGCAGGACGAACATGCCGTTCCAGGCGTTGTTGGCCAGCCGGTTGCCGATGACCGTGGTGCCGGCCGAGGACAACACGTCCACTCCGTCGGACTGGAACGCCGACACATTGTTGGTCACCGTGCTCGCGATCACCCAGGTGTTCGGTGAATTCTTCACCAGCACGCCGGCCGAGGTGTCGGTGTCGCCGCCGCCGGCCCCGATCGTGCGGATCGTCAGGTTGCTGACCACGCTGTGCGGCGCGTTGCGCAACCCCACCCCGTTGAGGAAGAAGTTGGAGATGGTCCCGTTTTGGAGGCGGACGCCGCCGTGCCCGTCGTCGGCGATGCCCTCGCTCCCCGCCGCGTTCACGCCGCTGATCGAGTGCCCGGCGAGGTCGACCGTGATGTTGGCCTTGCCGATCACCAGGCCGTCACCGCGGCAGCCGACCAGGCTGTTGGCGAGGCGAGTGCTGGCGGTCAGCCGCTGGCCGCACGTCACCACCGTCGGACCGCGGGCCGCATCCGCAGCCA
This sequence comes from Frankiales bacterium, assembly GCA_025963265.1. GTDB lineage: Bacteria > Actinomycetota > Actinomycetes > Mycobacteriales > Jatrophihabitantaceae > Jatrophihabitans_A. Next base: position 3,477 of record JAOPUY010000160.1, read on the forward strand.
CCGGCACGGCCCACGCCGCCACGGCCACGCTCGCGACGCAGAAGGCCGTCACAAGGGCTCTACTCATGGTGATCACCCCCGTCATCGGTGCACCAGACGCTGACGCGTTGCCGAGTTTTATACGCCTGAGAATGAGCCCAGCGCTAGAGCCTGCCTGGTGGCGAGTTTCTGCCAGGCCGGCTGTTCAGAGGGGTCGAGGGCCGGTCAGGTGTGCACGCCTTGAATCGCGAACTGCTCGACCTGCTTGAGGTGCCCGCCGGTCGCGATCACGATGGTGAGCACGCCGCTGGCCGAGATCGGCAGCCGGGTCGAGGTCCAGCTGGCGTCCTGACCGCCCGCCGCAATCGTCTGCAGAACCGGGGATCTCGCCGCACCGAGCGAGCGGATCCAGATCCGGATCGCCTCATCGACGCCGGTGATCCGGCCCGACACCGTGACCGGCGGCCTGATCCGGGAGCCGTAGACCGGCGTTCGGAAGGAGAGGGTGGTGTCGTCACTGCCGACGACCTCCCAGGGCGCGGCCGCGCCGCGGCCGTAGCGCAGCAGGTGCAGCACCGCTGCGGTGTGCTTGCTCGCGCCGTCCGGCAGCAAGTAGCCGACGCTGACGTGGGCTTCGCCCGAGTCGTCGTAGCGCACCCCGGTCACCTGGTCGATATCGCTGAATCCGAGATAGGAGCGGGTGAAAGCCAGCGCGGTCTGCCCGGCGTCGAGGTGCCAGGGCTGCGAGCCGGTCGCGCCGGCGCCCTGCTGCCAGGCCCGGGCGGCGTTGCCGTCGCCGAAGGGCCACAGCGGCTGATAGGGGCTGGGCAACACCGGAGCGCTCGGCGACACCGGAGCAATCGCCGACGATGGGCTCGTCAGCCTGCTCACCGAGGGGCTGGACGAGGGCCTGGTCGCCGGCTGGCTGCGGCCCGATCGCCCGTGCTCCACGGCGAGGATCGTGCCGATCGCGATGGCGGCGACCACCGCGGCCGCCAGCAGCGGACGTCCCCACCGGCCGCGACCGGTCGAGTCTCTGGTCGGCTCAGGCGGTGTGAACGCGGCCGGGCGGAGGTCCCGCTCACCCACCTGATCGGCTTGGGCCTGCAACGCCGCGGTGATCGCGCGGTCGAGCTCGTCGGCGTTCATCGGGACTCCTCCAGACGGCGGGCGATGGCGTCGCGGCCGCGAGACGCACTGGATTTCACCGCGCCGACCGAGATGCCGAGCGCGTCTGCGATCTCGGCTTCCGACAGCTGCGACCAATAGCGGAGCACGATTACCTCCCGTTGCCGCTCTGGCAGCTCCCGCATCGCCGCCAGCACCGCGCGGTGCTCCTCGGCCAGCAGCGTCGATGTGTCGGCCGCTTCGGCGGTTGCCCCGGACTCGTCGGCCACCTCGGCGCGGCGCACGGTGTGACGCCGGCGTAGCACCGACCGCGATCCGTTGACCACGCAAGTGCGCAGGTAGCTGACCGCGGCGCCTTCGCCACGCAGCGCCGGCCAGCGCCGGTGCAGGGCCGCGAACGCGTCCTGCGTGACGTCCTCGGCGGTCTCCAGGTCATCGACGAGCAGGCTCGCCAGCCGGACCATCGCCAGCCGGTGGGTGTGGAACAGGTGCGCGACCCCGGCCTCGGCGGCGCTTAGCCGGGTCGCCGCTGACTGCTCGCTCATTGCCGTCCTCATCGCGCCGTCCCCTGTGAGTGAGTGGGAGAAACCCTCTCACTCACAAAGACGTCTGGCCACGGCCAAGGTTGCTTTGGGTGTCCAACCGCCGTGGTCAGACATTCTCGACGCTGACTTCGCCGTCGGTGAGGTGGACGTCGATGGTCAGCGCCGGCCCGGTTTGGCTCGTCGCGGGCACCTGCAGGTCGAGGTTCACGCCGGAGGACGAGCTGTGCCCGGGCAGGAAGTCGTCGCGGCCGTTGAGTTGGACCGTGCCGAGGTGGACGCGGGCCCGCACCTGCACGTTCAGGCCGTTCGGGACCAGGATCCGCAGCTGGCCCGCCCCCATGGTGATCGAGACGTGGGTCGGCCGGTCCAGCGTGACCTCGCTCAGGTTGAGGACGCCCTGCCCGATGGCCAGCCGGTAGGACGAGTCGAGCTGAGCGACGGAGCTCGGCGTCCAGTACTCCTGGCCGACGCCGTCGTGCAGGCTGGCCCGCGAGCCGCCGAAGGCCACCAGGCCCACGACCGTCGGGACGAGCAGCAGGCTGATCGACCAGGGGGTGCGGCGCAGGACGAGTCCGACCAGCAACCCGGCCAGCACGATGCCGCCGGCGGTCCAAAAATAGGCCGGGATGACGATGCCCGACACGGCATCGCAGACCACGAGGACCGCCAGGGTCGCTGCCAGCACGCCCAGGGTGATCCAGCGGACCGGGGCGGCCCGGCGTCGTCGTTCGCGCGACCGCGCCCGCGACTCGCTGATCCACGCCTGCGTCTCGGGCACCCAGCCGACGGCCTGGACGGGCGGAGCGGCGGCCGGCTCGACCGGCGGCTTGCGCCTGGATAAGACGACGACCAGCAGGATCACCGCGATGACCGCCGGGAAGAACGGCGCCGGCGCCCACCAGCTGAACAGCACGGCCCAGCCGATCAAGATCGCGACGCCGGCGACCAGCCAGAAGGGAATGCGGCGCCGGCGCAGCTCGCCCACGAACCGATCAAGGGGCGCGTCGGTCGCGCCGACCTCGGGAATGACGGCCCACGCGAGCAGATAGGCGACGATGCCGGCGCCGCCGAAGAAGGCCGAGACGGCGAAGAGCACGCGGAACAGGACGGGGTCGACGCGGAAATACTCGCCGAGGCCGCCGGCGACGCCGGCCGCCACCCGGTCGGTCGAGCTGCGGCGGATCGCGCGGGCCGGGGGCGGGTCGGCCGGCGGCGGGACGGGGGCGGAGAAGTCAGTGGTAGTCATGCCGATCAGCCTCCTTCCCGCCGGCTCGCGCCGGATCCGGGCTCACCCCTGAACTAACCCTGAGGTTTGCCGGTCCCATCTCAGGGGAGCGCCCGATGCTTTTGTGTCCTCGACCCAGGATCATAGGGAGCATGACGAAGACCGAGACCGATCGCGTGGTGCTCTACCGCACCGGTCGCGGCCAGTTGCTCGGCGGGGTGTGCGGTGGGATCGCCCAGCACATCGGCGTGTCAGCCCGGGTCATGCGCGTCGTCTTCGTCCTGCTCAGTTTCGCCGGTGGGCTCGGCGTCGTCCTCTACGGCGCCTACTGGATCGTGCTCCCCGAGGAGCCGGGCGCGCCGGCCCGCTCCAAGCCGGTCGCGGTGTTCAAATACCTCCTCGCCGCGGTGGCCACCCTCGCCGGTTTGGCGTTCGTCGTCAAGACGATTCCGCTCGGCGGCCAGCTCTTCATCCCCGTCATGCTGGCCCTGCTCGGGGCGGCGTTGATCTGGCGCCAGTCCGGCGAGGTCGAGCGGGAACGATGGTGGCGGCTGTCCCGCACGTCGTTGGAGTCGCGGGCGGCCGAGCGCAACGGGCGGCTGCGGGTCATCGCCGGAGCCGCCCTCGTCGTCCTAGGCGGCGCCCTCGTCCTGGTCCGGGCCGATATCTCCGCTGTCCGGGACGGCTTCATCGCCATGATCGTGACGGCCGCGGGGATCGCCTTGATCACCGGCCCGTGGTGGATGCGGACGATCTCGACGCTGTCTGACGAGCGTCGCGAGCGGATCCGGTCGCAGGAGCGGGCCGAGCTCGCGGCGCACCTGCATGACTCGGTGCTGCAGACGCTCGCGCTCATCCAGCGCAACGCCCAGTCGCCGCGTGAGGTCACCCGTCTGGCCCGGGGTCAGGAACGCGAGCTTCGCGGGCTGCTCTACCGTGACGAGCGGGCCCGCGGGCTGCTCAGCGAGCAGTTGCGGGCGGCGGCGGCGGAGGTCGAGGACGCCTACGTCGTCCGGGTCGAGGTCGTCGTGGTCGGCGAGGAGGCGGTGGATGAGAAGCTGCTCGCTCTCGTCGCCGCGGCCCGCGAGGCGATGGTCAACGCGGCCAAACACGCCGGCGTCGAGACGATCTCGCTCTACGCCGAAGTCGAGTCCGAGGTGGTGACCGCCTTCGTCAAGGACCGCGGCGTCGGCTTCGACCCGCTGGACATCGCCGATGACCGGCAGGGGGTGCGCGGCTCGGTCGTGGCCCGCGTCGAACGCTATGGCGGGACGGCGATCATCAAGTCGGCGCCCGGACAGGGGACCGAAGTGCAATTGCGAATGCCCCGATGAGCGCCCGCGTCGTCTTGGTCGATGACCACGGCATGTTCCGCTCGGGTGTGCGCGCCGAGCTCGGCGCGTCGGTCGAGATCGTGGGCGAAGCGGCCACGGTCGGCGAGGCGGTGGCGAGGATCCGGGCCAGCGCGCCCGATGTCGTGCTGCTGGACGTGCATATGCCGGACGGAGGCGGGCTCGCCGTCATCGCCGCGGTCGCGGCCGAGGTCCCGGACACCCGCTTCCTGGCGCTGTCGGTCTCCGACGCGGCCGAGGACGTGATCGCGGTCATCCGGGCTGGCGCGCGCGGCTACGTCACCAAGACGATCTCGGCCCCAGAGCTGGCCGAGGCCATCAATCGGGTCGCCGACGGCGACGTGGTCTTCAGCCCGCGACTGGCCGGCTTCGTCCTGGACGCCTTCCGGGACGCTCCGAGCAGCTCGCCCATCGACCCCGAACTCGATCTGCTGACGCCCCGCGAGCTGGAGGTGCTGCGGCTGCTGGCGCGGGGTTACGCCTACAAGGAGATCGCGGCCGAGCTGTTCATCTCCGTCAAGACGGTCGAGACGCACGCGTCCAACGTGCTGCGCAAATTGCAATTGTCCAACCGGCATCAGCTCACCCGGTGGGCCAACGAGCGGCGCCTGACCTAGCCGACTAGGCCAAGGCCTCCGTCATGGGCGGCGCGCGTCTGATTCCGTTGCCTCTGATTCTGTCTGGTCGGCCGACGGCAGATCGGCTTGCACGCCGGCCTTCAGGCCGACGATGGCCACCACGGCGGCGACGACCATGATGCCGCTCATCGTGAACAGCACGGTCTGGATGGCCTCGGCGAAGTCCAGCCGGATGAAGTGCGGGATGGTCGAGGTGTCACCGCCGCCGCCCTGTGAGGCCTGGGCGATGACGCCTGCCTGGTGCACGGCTTGGGCGTGCGGCAGGCCTTGGTCAGTCAACGAGGCCGTGACCTCGGTCCGCACTCGCGACACCATGATCGTGCCCAGGATCGCCAATCCGAGGCTGGCGGCGTAGTTGCGAACGGTCTGGGTGATGCCGGTCGCCTCGCCGTAGGAAAGGCTCGAGGCTCGGTTCACCGCGTCGGTGCTGGCCTGCCCGAGCAAGAATCCGATGCCGGCGCCGGCCAGGATGATGTACCAGATCTGGGTTCCGAGGCTGAGATCGGTCACTTTCTTCGCCCATAAGAAGAATCCGACCGCCCCGACCACGCAGCCGATCACCACCGGCCGTTTCGCGCCGACTCGATCGAGCATCCGTCCGCCGACCTGAGCCGCGACCACGAAGCCGATGAAGAAGTACAAGATGTAGAGGCCAGCCTCGCTGGCCGACTTGCCGAGCGCGACTTGGGCGTACACGCTGGCGAAGAAGAAGACCGGCACGAAGACGAGATTGCTGATGCCCAGCAGGAGATTCTCGACGAGAAACGGCCTGATCGCGAAGATGCTGACCGAGACGAGCGGCGACTCCGTGCGCTGCTCGACCAGGTAGAAGACGATCAGTAAGGCCAGTCCGCCGGCGATGCACAGGCCGGTGCCGGGGTTGGACCAACCCCAGATCGTCGATTCCTGAAAGCCGAAGACGCTCAGGGCCACGCCGGCGCCGATCAACACCGCGCCGCGGTAATCGATGGGGGCCCGTTGGTGCCGGGTGGTCGGCTTGGAGATCACGATGAGGACCAGCGCGATCACCGCGATGGGGATGTTGACCCAGAAGATCGCCCGCCAGGTCCACTGGGTCAGATAGCCGCCCAGAATCGGACCGAGCGCGGTGAGACCGCCGGCGACGCCGAAGAACAGCGCCAGCGCGCGTCCCCGCTCACGCAGCGGAAAGGTGTTGACGACGATCGCGAGCGCGGCCGGGTACATGAGCGCGCCACCTGCGCCCTGGACCGCGCGGAAGGTCACGATCCAGGCTTCGGCCACCGACCCGGTCGGCGTGAGTCCGCACAGCGCCGAGGCCAAGGCGAACACCGTCACGCCGAGCACCACCATCTTGCGATGGCCGAGGGTGTCGCCGAGCCGGCCACCGAAGGCGAACAACGCAGCCAGCGAAAGGAGATAGGCGTTCACCGCCCACTGCACGCCGGTGCTGGACAAGTGGAGCTCATCCTGAATGTTCGGCACCGCGATTGACACGATCGTCTGGTCGATGAAGGTCATCGCCACCGCGAAGATCATCGCGACCAAGACCAGGTTCTTGTTTCGACTACTGCCGCCGGCCATCAGGTCCACCTTTCAGCAGGGAGCGTCGCGCGGAAATATCGTATCGGTCCGACGGTGCAATCTCGCTAGCTCAGTCGCTGGGCGAGGAAGGACAATTGCTCGGGGGCTCGTCCCCGCCAGTACCCGAGGGTATGCGCGCCGGCGGTGAAGCTGCTCGCGGGCTGCGGCTCGAGCGTCTCGACGTAGGCGCGGGCGGCTGGGCAGAACCCGTCGCCGGTGCCGCAGTCGACCCGCAGCGCAATGGCGCTGACCCAGTCGGGATGAGTGAAGACGTCATGGGCCGCGAAGTCGGCGGCGTCGTCGAAGGCGCCCGGAGCGGTGTCGGCCGCGCGCTGCCAGATGGCCGGGCTCTCCACGGCGAGGGCCGCCACCCGGCTGGGTCCGAGCCGGCCGGCCAGCCAGATGGCGCCGAAGCCGCCCATCGACCAGCCGAGCAGGCCGATCCGGCTGACGTCCAGGCCGTGTTCGGCCAGCAGCGGCAGGAACTCCGCGCTGACCATCGCGCCGGCGTCCTCGCCGCTGGCCCGTCGATGCCAGTACCCGTCGCCGCCGTCCACGCTCGCCAACGCGAAGCGGTGGCCGCCCGCGACCAGGTAGCGGTCCAGGCCGAGCGCGGACCCGAAGGCGTACCGGTGATCGGCCCCTTTGCCGTGCAGCACGACGGCTACCGGCAGTCTTTCAGCCGACGGACCCGGATAGGCGATCGTGTAGCCGCAGCGTTGGCCGAGTCGTCGTTGCGAGACGAAGTCGCCGTGGACGAGCAGCCCGGACGCGACCGGGGGAAGCGGGGTGACGGAGTCCCCGCCGCCGAAGCCCCGCTCGATGCCGGCGACGCCCGCGCCGATGACGCCGGCTGCCGCGACCGCGCCCCCCACGAGCAGCGCGCGCCGCGAGACCTTGGGGGTGTCAGCCATCAGCGAAGTCTCCCAGCAGGGCATGCGAAGCTGGTGCCCATGTTGATTCGCGCATTCCGCTGGGTCGCCGTCGTCGAGGCGATCTCCTGGCTGGTTCTGATCGTGGCCACCGTTGTGAAGTACACCGCCGACTCGCCGGGGGCGGTCAAGGTGATGGGGCCTATCCACGGGACCTTGTTCATCGTCTACGTCGTGCTGGCCGTGGCGCTCCGCTCGAAGCTGCGCTGGGACCTCCGCAGCTTCGCCACCGTCCTGGTCGAGTCGGTCATCCCGGGCGGCGGCTTCCTGGTCATCCGCCGGCCTGATCTAGCCGAACCCGTCGCGACTGCGGGTGTGTGAGCTCGAAATGCGGCCAGCGCGGCACGCTGGCGATGATCCAGGTGATCGCCGCGATGATCACCGCAATCACGACCGACGTGACGGCCACACCGAGATAGCCGTGGGTTGACGGGTTCATGAACGGGTACGGATACCAATGCGCGATCGGGCCGCGGATCAGGCTGTAGGCCAGATAACCCAGCGGGAAGACCAGCCAGATCAGCGCCCGGCCGAAGGCGACGCCCTCGATGCGGCTGGCGATCAGCCAGTCCACGATGATGGCGATCGGCATGATGTAGTGCAGCACCGTGTTGTCCCACGGCACCGCGGTGAGCTCGGCCGACGGATAGCCCGAGAGCAACACGATGAAGATTCCGATCGTGGTCGTCATGTACAGCGTCACCGCCCCGCGGTAGAAATCCAACGCGCGACTGCGCCGACCGGCCGCCAGAGCGAACGCGCTGAGCACGAGGCTCAGCACGGCCAGCGCGTTGGATTCCACCGTGAAGTAACTGAAGAAGTCCGCCGGGCTGAAGCGTCCCCGGGCCACCAGGGTGGCCACCTCGGTCACCAGGGCGCTGAAGCCCAGGAACGCGAACAACACCTTGGCCGCGATGATGAACCGGCCGGGAACCGCCAGCGGCCCGGGTGCCGTGTCCCGATCCGGGTCTACGGTCATGCGGCCCCTTCCCGAGCGCTGGCGGATCCGTTCCGGATGTTAGTTAACAGGAGATCGTCAAGTAAAAGTACGCGTCGGTGAGCACCGGAAGGTGGGTCGTCGCGTTCAGCTTCCAGACGTTGACGGTGGTCGTGGTCCCGGAGAAGTCATACGCCGTGGCGTACCAGTTCGGCGTCGCGTCCAGGGGATAGGGATCGACCTGCGGGGTGCAGTAGGAGACGTCGCTGTCCCAGGTGACGGTGTAGGTGCCGGTGCCGTTGTGCACGGCCGAGACCAGCCGGCTCGACCCCGAGTACACGCCGCCGGTCGGCGAGACCATCCCTTCCAGTTGCGGGGCGTAGTAGCCGGTGACGTCGAGGAAGATCTGAGTCGGCTCGCTGGCCGAGAGGGTCAAGGACTTCCCGGTCGTGCTGGCGTCGATGGCCAGGGTGACCCCGTTGGCGATCGTGACGTTGCGCGAGAAATTCAGCACCGAGGCGTTCGGCGCGCTCAGATTGCTCGGATAGGCCTTGACGTACCCGGCCGCGAGCTCAGCCGTCGCGCCGATGTTAGCGGCGATCGCGGTGGTGCCGAACGGGATTCCGCAGCCGCCGGATTTGCCGCCTTGGGTGACGAAGGCGGTCGTCCCAGCCACGTAGAAGGCCCGGGCGGCGGTGACGCGGCCGCCCGCCACCCGCGTGTCCACGATGCGGCACGGTGTGATCGGCACGAAGACCGTCTCCGAGCGGGCCGGCGGTCGGGGCGAGAGCGGGGTGACGCCGTTGGGCGCCACCTGGTGGCTTCCGGGGACCCCGGGCGCCGTGGGCGCGTTGGGCGCGGCCTGGGACGCGCTGACGCAGCCGAACCCGACGGCGAGCACGGCCGCCGCGGCGGCTAGGAGACGGGCAGTACGTTTCATAGCGAACCTCCCTGGTTCTAGGGCTAGCGCGACGGACATCGCGCGTGGCCTGGTAGCAGGCTAGGAGTCAGCTGAGGATCCGGAAATACCCAAATTTCTAGCGAGATGAAGGCGGGTGCGCCAGGTGGACGCCGACCGGGTCGCTGATGTGATCATCGTGGGAGCTGGGCTGGCCGGCCTGGTCGCCGCCCACGAGCTGACCTCGCGCGGGAAGACGGTCGCCGTCCTCGATCAGGAGAACGCCGCCAACCTCGGCGGGCAGGCCTTCTGGTCGCTGGGCGGCCTGTTCTTGGTCGATTCGCCCGAGCAGCGCCGCCTGGGCGTGCGGGACTCCCTCGAGCTGGCCTGGAGCGACTGGCAGGGCAGCGCTCAGTTCGACCGGCTGGCCGGCCCGCAGCCCGCCGATGAGTGGGCGGTGCGGTGGGCCCGCGCCTACGTCGAGTTCGCGGCCGGGGAGAAGCGTTCGTGGCTAAGGGACAACGGCATCAAGCTGCTGCCCACCGTCGGCTGGGCCGAGCGGGGCGATCTGCGCGCGGAGGGCCACGGCAACTCCGTCCCGCGTTTTCACCTGCCCTGGGGAACGGGACCCGGGGTGGTCGGACCGTTCGTCGACCACGCGCGAGCGGCGGCCCGAGAAGGGCGGTTGCGGTTCTACCACCGTCACCAGGTCGATGCCCTCCTGACCGAGGACGGCGGCGGCCGCACCGTCACCGGCGTGCGCGGCCGGGTGCTCGCCGCAGACGAGTCCCCGCGCGGGGTCAGCTCGAACCGCGATCAGGTCGGCGAGTTCGAACTGTCGGCGCCGGCCGTCATCGTGACCAGCGGCGGCCTCGGCGGCAATCACGAGCTGGTCCGTCGGCACTGGCCGGCCCGCCTCGGCTCGCCGCCCGCGCAGCTGGTCACCGGCGTGCCGGCTCACGTGGATGGCCGCATGCTCGACATCGTCGCCGCGGCGGGTGCGCGGCTGGTCAATCAGGACCGGATGTGGCACTACACCGAGGGCGTGCAGAACTGGGACCCGATCTGGCCCGGTCACGCGATCCGCATCCTGCCCGGCCCGTCCTCGCTCTGGTTCGACGCGCTGGGCCGCCGGCTGCCCGCGCCGTGCCTGCCCGGCTACGACACGCTCAGCACGCTCAGGCATCTGCGGACCACCCCCGACCTGGCGGGCCATGACCACTCCTGGTTCATCCTCACTCAACGGATTCTGGAGAAGGAATTCGCGCTCTCGGGCTCGGAGCAAAACCCCGACATCACCGACGGCGACCTGAAATCGTTCTTGCGCGAGCGGTTGCTGAGCAAGGGCGCGCCCGGTCCGGTGCAAGCCTTCCTCGACCGGGGCGCGGACTTCGTGGCGGCGTCCTCGTTGAACGAGCTCGTCGAGGCGATGAACGCCTTGACCCCGCAGCCGCTACTCGAGGTCGAGGCCATCCGGCGTCAGATCGAGGCCCGGGACCGCCAGGTCGACAACGCCTACGCCAAAGACGTGCAGGTCATCGGCATCCGCAACGCTCGGCGTTTCATCGGCGAGCGACTCGGACGGACGGCAGCCCCGCACAAGATCCTGGACCCCGCCGCTGGCCCGTTGATCGCGGTGCGGCTGCACATCCTCACCCGCAAATCGCTGGGTGGGATTCAGACCAACCTGCAGTCGCAGGCGCTCGACGCGGCCGGCCAGCCGATTCCGGGCCTCTACGCCGCCGGGGAGGTGGCCGGCTTCGGCGGCGGCGGAGTGCATGGCTACAACGCGTTGGAGGGCACCTTCCTCGGCGGCTGCATCTTCTCCGGCCGCGCGGCCGGCCGGCATGCGGCCGGACAAGTCTGAGTGTGGTCTGATGAGCTGATGGCAGCCTCCCGCTCTCGGCACATCAGCCAGTTCATCGACCGACCGGCCGCCATCGTCTACGCCTTTGTCTCCGATCCGGCCAACCTGCCGATCTGGGCCTCCGGGGTCAGCTCCGACATCCAGCAGGTCGGCGAGGAGTGGGTGTCGGAGTCCCCGTTCGGTCCGGTGACGATTCGCTTCGCGCCGGCTAACCCGTTCGGGGTCGCCGACCACGACGTCACGGTGCCGGACGGTGAGACCACCCACAACCCGCTGCGGGTGCTGCCCGACGGCCAGGGCAGCGAGGTGGTGTTCACGCTGCGCGACCGGCCCGGCCAGAGCGAGCTGGAGTACGAGGCCGACGCAGCCAACGTCGTCGAGGACCTGGCCCGGCTCCGAGACGTGCTCGAGGGGCGCGCCTGACCCGGGGGCGGTCGAGTCGGAGCGGTGGGGTAGACAGGGTTGAGTGGGTCCCACCGGCGAAAGGCGTCCGACATCTTCACCGAGCTGCTAGATCTCAAACCGCTGTCCGATGACGGCGTCGTGGCGCGTTTCCAAGCCCAGCTGCCGCCGCCGCTGTCCGATCACGGCCGCTTCTTCGGCGGGGCGCACTTGGCCCTGATCACCCGCGCCGCCATGTTGTCGGTCGACGACGACCGGCAGCCGCACGCGCTGCAGAACTTGTTCGTCTCCGCCGGCGACGCGCCGGAGCCGGTGGAGCTCGAGGTCCGACGCGACTACGACGGCGGTTCGTTCTCCAGCCGCTCGGTGACGGTCACCCAGGGCGGCAAGCTGCTGTGCCACGCGCAGCTCTCCCTCCAGCGTCCGGAGGAGCTCAACGACGTCAGCCTGCCGATCCTGGCTGGCCTGCCCGGCCCGGACAGCGGCTTCGCCCGCAATCCGGTGCTGGAAGGCGCGGCCATCACCAGTGCCTTCGACCTGCGCGAGTTCGAGGTCTCGCCCTTTGCCACCGGCAGCTCGCATGACGTGAGCCGCATGATGTGGGCCAAGCTCATCACCGAGGAGCGCGACCTCGATCCGGAGCTGCGGCCCTGCGTGCTGGCCTACATGTCAGACTTCGGGGCGACGATCGGCGCGCGGGTGATCGTCGGCGCGACCTTGAAGACGCCGGGCCGCTTCGCCAGCCTCAACCACAGCTTCTGGTGGCACCGCGACCTGCGGCCGGCCGACTGGACGCTGATCGAATTCCGTCCGATCACCGCGATCAGCTCCCGCGGACTGGTGTCGGGCGCGATTCACAGCCAAGACGGCCGCCACCTGGCCACCATCACCCAAGAGGCGTTGATGCGGATCACGCCGCCGCCGTCAGAGGCCTGAGTGATACTGAGCCATGACCCCGCTGCAGACTGCCGAGACCTATCTCGAGTTGTTCAACGCCGGCCGCTACGCCGAGATGGGCGAGCTCTTCGCGGTTGACTCGATCTGGCGCCGCCCGCCGCCGGCGCCCGAGGTGCGGGGCCGCGAGCTGATCCGGGCCGGCTACGCCTCGCCGGAACAGGCCCAAGCCTGTCGCGACTTGCGGATGACGGCCAACCGCTACCTGGTCGACGGCTCGACGGTCGTCGCCGAGTTCGTCTTCCACACGCCGACCTCCTCGATGGAAGTGGTCGACATCTTCGATGTGGACGAGGCGGGCCAGATAACCTGCATGACGGCGTACGCGCGGCCCGCCGCCCAATGAGACCACATCGGTGAGACGACCAGAGGATCGGAGGCATTCGTGACCGGCAGCACTGTTCGGACGTTCGAGGTCAATGGCATCAAGGTGCGCGGCGACGAGGTCGTGGCGGAACCGTCGCGGGGCACCGTCATCCTGTTGCACGGCGGCGGTCAGACCCGCCATTCCTGGAAGGGTGCCGCGAACGTCCTGGCTGAAGCCGGTTGGTCCTCGATCGCGATGGACACCCGCGGTCACGGCGAGAGCGATTGGGCGCCCGACGGGGACTACGCGATGCAGGCCCTGGTCGATGACCTGGCCGCCGTCGTCGACACCCTGGACACGCCACCGGTCTTGGTCGGCGCCTCGATGGGCGGCCTGACCTCGTTGATGGCCACCGGCGAGGGCAAGGTGCACCCCCGCGGGCTGGTGCTGGTCGACGTGGCTCCCCGGATCGAGGTCAGCGGCTCCCGGCGGGTACGGGACTTCATGCGAGCTCGTCCGGAGGGTTTCGCCAGTCTCGAAGAGGTCGCCGACGCCGTGGCCGCCTACAACCCGCACCGCCCCCGGCCGCGCTCCCTGGAGGGTCTTAAGAAGAACGTCCGACTCCGGGACGGGCGTTGGCACTGGCACTGGGACCCGGCGTTCATGACGCCGATCGACGATGAGCCGAGCCGGATGATCGACCACGAGCGGCTGGCCGACGCGGCGCGGGCGGTGACGGTGCCGACTCTGCTGGTGCGCGGTCTGCAGTCCGATGTCCTGAGCCCGGAGGGCGCGCAGGAGCTGCTGTCGCTCATCCCCGGCTCGAAGCTGGCCGACGTCGCGGGGACCGGGCATATGGTCGCCGGCGATGACAACGACGCCTTCGCCCGCGCGGTGGTCGACTTTCTCGACAGCCTCGACAAGCTGGACTGACTCAGCTGCTCGCGGTGCCCACCAGGTAAGCCGTCTTGACCGCGACTGCGGTCACCGGTCCCGTCCCCGAGATCGGTCCCACCTGGACCGTCCAGACTGCGCTCGAGCGGTCGATCCCGGCGGTGGCGGCGTCGTCCGGCCCCCACACCGCGGTCTGGCCGTCGCAGGAGTACCACCCGGACCAGCCTGGGTGGCTGGCCAGCGTGTTCCACGCGCCGCCGTCGCGGATCGAGCAACGTCGGCCGTCGTCCAGCAGCAACCCCAGCGGCTGCGGCTTGACCGGCGCGGTCACCGCGGGCACCGGGCTCGTCAGGGGCAGTTGGCGCACGACGGTGCTGAACGGATCGCTCAGGCAGAGCACGCTCGACGGCGTCGACGCCTTCCAACACGCCGTCGCGCTCAGAGCCGTCGGCGCGCAGAACAGGATGTCGTCGTCCACCGCCGCCAGGGAGGGCGAGGCCGTGCTCGACTGGCCGCAGTCGACCGGCGTGCCGGGCTGGTCCGACAGCGTGTAACCGCTAGCTAGCCGCCCGGCCGCGTCGACCGGGCGGAGGATGACGGTCCCGGTCGCCGGAGTCTGGGCCAGCCGGACGGAGCTAGCGGTGGCCTGTGGGCGGCCGGGACTCGACTGGGACCCGGCGCAGGCCGCCAGCGTCAAGAGCAGGACGCCAGCGATGAGTAGGCCGCGAGCGTTCCGAAGGGTTGTTGTGCGCATTGCTGGTCGATCCGCTCGATAGTGGCTTGTCGCGAAGGCTGTGGGTAATAGCTTGACGCCGATGACGACGCTTCTGCTGCACTTTCCGGGTCACAAATCAGCTTCATCCCAAGCCCTGATGTTCACCTCAGCGCACCGCGTGCCGGTCGCCGAGCAGTCTCGGCACGGTCAGCGCCAGGATTCGCAGATCGAGTTGGAACGACTGGCGTGCGATGTAGTCCACGTCGAGCTCGACTCGGCGTTGAACTTCAGCCGGTTCGTGCAGCGGACCGCGAGAACCGTTGATCGCGGCCCACCCCGTCATGCCGGGCTTGATCCGATGCCGATGGGCGTATTCGGCGACGAGTCGGGCCGATTCGACCTCGCCTGTCTTCATGCCGATCGCGTGCGGCCGAGGGCCGACCAGCGACATCTCGCCCCGCAGCACGTTGATCAGCTGCGGCAGTTCGTCCAGGCTCGTCCGGCGCAGGAAACGCCCGACCCGGGTGACCCGCTCGTCGTCCGCGCTGACTTGCGGCCCGACTTCGCCCTCGGTTGGCCCGGCCAACATCGACCGGAATTTCCAGACCACGATCTCCTCGTTGTTGAAACCGTGGCGGCCTTGCCGGAAGAACACCGGGCCGCGAGTGTCGAGTTTGATGGCCAGTGCGACGATCACCAGCAATGGGCTGCTGAGCAGCAGCATCGGGGCGCCGATGAGCAGATCCTGCAGTCGCTTGGCCAGCGATCGCCGATCGAATTCGGCGCCGGCGTTCAGGTCGGCCAGCGGCGTGTCCACCAGTCGGTCCAGCGCGGCCGAGCGTTCGTTTGAGTCCTCTTGGGCGAGGAACAGCGTGACCTCGTTGGGCAAGATGGCCAACCGGGCCGCGATGGCTCGGACCCGTTCGGTCGCCGCTGGCTCGACCGCGATGACGATCCGGTCGACGAAGGGCGTGATCTTGTGGCCGAGCAGCGCGTCGACGTCGCCGAGCACCGGAACGCCGAGCAGCGAATGCGGGACGCGATCAAGTCGGTCGTCGAAGATGCCGAGCACGTTGACGTGCCGACGCGCGATCGCCTCGGTGATGACCCGCTCGGCGTACTCGGTGGCGCCGACGATCACCAGGTTGGGGGTCAACCAGCCCGCCGCGCGCCAGGCCCGCACCCGCAGCCACCAGCCGAGATGCAGCACCCCGAGGCCGGCCGAGGCGAGAATGGACCATTCCCAGACCGTGGTGAGGCCGCGTCCGCCGTCGAGTGGCCATTCGAGCGCCAGCGCCGCGGCCAGGCCGAGGCCGAGGGCCGTCGACAGCTGACTCAGATGAGCCCAGAGCCCCTCGCTGCGGAGAAAGCGGTAAAGCCGAAGCGACCGCAAGGCGCGGGCCAGCACCAGTGCGCCGATCAGCGGCGGCAGGATTTCCCGCACGGGCGTGGACAACAGCGAAGCCGGCGAGCGGTGGGCGAGGACCAGCAGGCTGACGGCGGCGACCACGGCCAGATCGACGATCCGGAACACGTGGCTGCTCAGCCGCTTGCTCTGATTCGCGCGCACGCTGACCAACCGCAGTGGGCGCATCGGGCCTCGACGTGAGGCGGGCCCGTCGGCGTCGCTGCGGGCTTGGTTCATAGTGCTCATCAGGCCACTCATCGGCCGCGGTCGCCTCGGGATGAGGACGGCCTGCCAGATGCGGTGACGATCAGCTGGCCCAGACCGTGACGGGAGGCTCACGGACACTGTCCACCGCGAGTTTCGCCCAACCGCGGCCAAGCGAACCGTGAAAAGCGTCCCCGCGGGGACGCTTTTCACCGCTCAGCAGTTCAGCTGGGACTCAGCGCATCTTCCAGACCGGCGGTCGCTTCTCGGCGAACGCGGCCGCGCCTTCCTTGGCGTCCTCGGTCTGCAGGATGACGTCGAAGTACTTCTCACGGAAGTGGATCGCGTACTCCAGCGTGAGGTTGACGCCCACCTTCACGACCCGCTTCACGTCCTTGACGGCCAGCGGCGGGTTGCCAGCGATTGAGGCCGCGATCTTGTCGGCCTGCCGCATGAGGTTCTCGCGGTCGTCGGCCAGGCCCTGGATCAGGCCGATCTGGTAGGCCCGCTCGGCGGTGATCGGATCGCCGGTCAGCGTCATGAGCAGCGCCTCGCCGATCGGGATGGCCCGGGGCAGATGAGTGGTGCCCGGCCCGGCGATCAGGCTGCGCTTGACCTCGGGGATGGCGAAGGAGGAGGACTTGGTGGCCAGCCGGATGTCGCACATCAGGCTCAGCTCGCACCCAGCGGCGAACGCGTAGCCGTCCACCGCCGCGATGAGCGGTTTGCGGCACTGCTCGACGGAGGCGAGAGTCGGCCCGTTCGCCCGGTTGCCCGAGCGCCGCGGGTCGTCGTCGGTGCCAACGAAGCTCGTCATCTCCTTGAGGTCAGCGCCCGCGGAGAAGGCGCGGCCGCCCTCGCCGGTGATCACCGCGACGTAGAGCGAATCGTCATCGTCGAATTCCTGCACGGCCAGCGGCAACGCGCGCTGCAACTCGAGGTTGAGGGCGTTCATCGCCTGCGGCCGGTTGATTGTGATGTAGCAAACGCCGTTGCGCGTCTCGTACTTCAGCGTCTCGGGCGGATTGAACGCCATGCGGTGCTCCCTCTGGTCTGCTCGCGATGTGGTGATCTAGACCTACCGCACCCGCGGGCGGGAGAACAACGCGGGGCGCTCAGTCGAGCAGGACAGCCTCGCTGGGGCTGACGCGCAGCCCAGCCGACCAGCGTTCTTCGATGTGGCCGTAGCGCCAGACCCCGAGGGCGGTGATCCAGGCCAGGAAGAACAACCCGACGATGCCGTATCCGGCGTAATCCAACGGAATGGAGGCGATGGCCGAGATCGGGCCCGAGGTGATGTGGGCCTGATCGGCCAAGACGCCGACCAGCTCGATGGTGCCGATGATCAACGCGACCGCGACTGAGACAGTGGTGATCGTGATGTTGTAGAACACCTTGCGCACCGGCTTCATGAACGCCCAGCCGTAGGCGACGTTCATGAAGACGCCGTCGATGGTGTCCATCAGGCACATCGCGGCGGCGAAGAGGATCGGCAAGACCA
>JAOPUY010000162.1 GCA_025963265.1 Frankiales bacterium
CGCGGGCCACTCCGACGCGCTGCTGCTGACCGCCCGAGAGCTGGGCCGGGTAGCGCTTGGCGAAGTGCGGGGGCAGCCCGACTCGCTCCATCAGTTCCATCGCCCGGGCCCGGGCCTGCTTCTTGTCCGTCCCCAGCAGATAGGGGACGGTGGCGATGTTGTCCACGATGGTGCGGTGCGGGAACAGCCCCGCGTGCTGGATCACGTAGCCGATCTGGCGGCGCAGCTCGTGGGTCGCCATGCTGGCGGTGTTGGTGTCGTCCAGCCAGATCGAGCCGGAGGTGGGCTCGATCATGCGGTTGATCATCCGCAGGCTGGTCGTCTTGCCGCAGCCCGACGGCCCGACCAGCACCGTGATCTGGCCCGAGGGGGCGACCAGGTCGAGCGAGTCCACCGCCACTGTCCCGTCGGGATAGCGCTTGGTTACCGAATCGAATCGGATCACGTGCCTGTCTCCTGTCCGGTCGCTGCCTCGGTGCGAGGCGAGCCCAGTTGTCGGTTCAATGAGCGTGCCTCATCGGCGATGACGCGGCCGTACTTATGCAGCGTCGCGTCGTCGATTCGGTAGGTCGGGCCCAGCAGGCTCAGCGCGGCCGCCACGCCGCCCGGCCGCAGGATCGGCGCCACGATCGCGGTGACGTCAGGCTCGAGGCGGTCGCGCTCGGCGACATAGCCGGCCTCGGGCACCAGGCCGGCGAGCGCCTGGCCGACGGCCAAGTTGGCGGTCGGGAAGGAGCGGCCGACCCAGCTCGTGTGCCGCACGGCGTGGGTGCCCTCGACCATCGCGATGTAGATCGCGGTGTCGCCGGGGCCGGCGATGGACAGGTAGGCCGACTCGCCGGTCGCGGCGACCAGCCGGTGCAGCGCGGGCTCGGCGATCCGGACCAGGCTTTGGCGCCCCAGGGCTAGCGCGCCGAGTTGGATCAGCCGAGAACCGGCCCGAAAGTTGCCCTCCACGTCGCGGGTCACGAAACCGGAGCCTTCGAGCGTCCGCAGCAGGCGCAGGGCGGTGCTGGCCGGCAGTTGAGCGCGGCGGGCGCACTCCGACAGGCTGATGGAGTCTTCGGCGCACACCTCGCCTAGCAAGGCCAGCGCGCGGTCGACCGTCCGCGTGGTGCTGCCGCCGGTGATCGCGGTCACGACGTCTCCTACATTTCCAGGAAGGACCGAGCGACGCGGCCCTTCGGCGAGCTGGAAAGCATTGGCACGCGAATTTCATAGGATAGAAGCCCCTTGCCAATAGGCGGTAGGTTTCCACGGAATCGGCGATTGTGGAAGGCCTAGCCGCCAAAGTTTTCTTGATTGAAATAACCATCGGGGTCTGACACCGGGTGCGGAGAGAGCCGAGGACGACGTGATCGTGATCGACGGAGCCACGCTGACCGTGTCCGAGATCCGGGCGCTGGCCGCGGGCGGCGTGGCCCTGGCGATCTCGCCGGCCGCGACCGAGCGAGCGGTCGCCTCGCGGGAATTCGCCGATCAGATGGCCGCCCAGCGTCCGATCTACGGGCGCTCCACCGGAGTCGGGGCGAACCGCACGGTCGCCCTCGACCCCGCCCAGCGCGGGGCGGCGGCGGTGGCGCTGCTGCGCAGTCACGCGACTTCGGGCGGCCCGGTGCGCGCGCCCGAGCGGATCCGGGCGATGTTGGCCATCCGGCTGAATCAGCTCGCGGCCGGCGGCAGCGGGGCCGATCCTCGGCTGCTGGAAGCCGTGCGGGTGATGCTCGAGCAGGACCGGCTGCCGCCGGTCCGCGAGCTGGGCAGCATCGGCACCGGCGACCTGTCGGCCTTGGCGATCACCGCCCTGACGCTGATCGGCGAACTCGACCCGCTGGCCCGTCCCGACCGGCCGAGCCCAGCGCAACCGCCGCCGGCCGGCCCCGGGTTGTCGTTTCAGATCTCGGACGCGTTGCCGTTCATCAGCAGCAACGCGGCCACCATCGCCGACGCCGCGCTGGCCCTGACGGCGTTGCGTGAGCTCGCCGCCGCCGCGGTGGTGGTCGCCGCCTTGAGCTTCGTGGCGGTCGACGGCAACGCCGAGGCCTTCTCCCCCGCGGCCGAGCGGGCGACGCCGTTCCCCGGCGCCAGCGCGGTCTGCCGCGCCGTCACGGCCCTGGTGCGGGCGGACGGACCTCGGCCGGCGGCCCGCATTCAAGACCCGTTCGCGCTGCGGGTGCTGCCGCAGGTGCACGGCGCGCTGCTCGACACCCTGGCCGCGCTCGAACGCGTGGTGGAGCTGATGGCCAACGCGCCGGCCGAGAATCCGGTGCTCTCAGCTGAGTTCGGCCTCGCCCACCACGGTGGTTTCCACGCCGCCAGCTTGGCCCAGGCGCTCGACGCGGCGGCGCTGGCCGCGGCCCAATCCGGTCAGATCTCGCTGGCCCGACTCAGCATGCTGACCGAACCGGGGCTGACCGGGCTGCCGCCCTTCCTCGGCGGCGGCACGCCAGGCGCGTCCGGGGTGATGATCGTGGAGTACGTCGTCGCCGCCGCGTTGGCCGAGCTGCGGGCGACGGCCACCCCGGCCAGCCTGCAGACGGTCACCCTGTCCCGCGGGGTCGAGGAGGACGCCAGTTTCGCCTCGCTGGCCGCGGTCCAGCTCGCGCAGGCGGCCGAGAGCTATCGGACGGTCTTGGCCGGAGAGCTGGTGGCCGCTGTGCGGGCGATCCGGCTGCGCGGCTCAACCCCGCGGCCGGCGGCGCTCGGGCAACTAGGCCCGGTGCTCGAGCGGCTGAGCGGCTTGAGTGCCGAAATGTCCGATCGCGATCTGACCGCCGACCTCGCCACGGCGGCGCAGCTGCTCGGCCCGTTGGCTGAGCAGGCCGAGCTCTAGGCCATGTCGTCGAGCGGTCGCAGCTCGTCGGCGTAGGAGACGGACTCCCGCCGCAGAATCCCGGTGGAGCTGACCGCGTACTGCCCCATCCGCCACAGCGGCGGGGAGTACGCGTGGATGGAGACCGTGCCGGGGTCGCGTCCGGTGAGGCGGTGGATGTGCTCGGGCCCGAAGCAATAAGCCTCGCCGGCGCCGACCGCGGTGACCATGCTCGGCCGGTCGACGGCGAGGTTGTGCTCGATCAGACCGCCGCGCACGACCGCGATCGCGCCCGAGGAGATGTCGTGGTCGTGCCAGCCGGTGTCGTTCTGCGGCGTCCAGCACAGCACCCAGACGTCGACGTGCGAGTCGCGGTAGAGCGAGACGAAATGACGGTGGTCGTCGTCGAAGGCGATGTGCTCGCGCCAGAGCTCGGGCCGCCGGCCGACGGCCGAGGCCAGCTCGAGCAGCTCGTCCTTGCTCAGGTCCCGGCCGGGCAGCTCGGCGAAGTCGACGTCGGGGCCTAACAGCGGAAGCGCGGTGTCACTCACAAGTCTTCGTCCCCTGCAACAGGCGGTTCGGGTTGGTCACGGTGATGGCTCGCCAGGCGGCGGCGCCCAGCTGGGGATCGGTCGGCGCGGCGTAGGGGCGGTCGCTGCCCACCACCACGGCGTCGATGCCGAGCACCCGGGTCAGGGCGTCCACCGCCTGCCGGCCGTAGGAGGACGTCTCGACGTAGGCATTGCGGTCGAGCGTGGTGCGCTGGCCGCTGCGGGCCTCGAACCGCTCGTGCTGCAGCGCGGCCAACCCGCCGCCGGCGACGAAGCAGATTCGCAGCTCGGGAAACAGCGACGGCCCGGCGACGTGCCAAGCCCACCAGGCGGCTTGCAACTGCGCCGGGTATTGGACGATCGCCGGCCACCAGGGCGGGGTCGCCGGGGTCGCCGGGACCGGGCCCGGATGGACCAGCACCGGGACGTTGGCCTGCTCGCAACGGCGCAGCACCGGGCCCACGCGCTCGATCGCGGCTGGGGTGGCGAGCTGGGTCGCGGCTAACTGCAGCCCGACGAGACCGTCGACGGCGAAGCCGCGGCTCAGCCGGTCGAGATCGGGAGCTCGGTGGTTGACCGCGGCCCAGCCCCGAAACGGGCTGCCCGGCTGGCTTAGCTCGGCCAGCCCCTGATGCCAGGCCTCGAGCAGCGGCTCGGCGGCGTCGGGCGGCAAGTCCTCGATGCCCAACGGGCTGGACAGCGAGAGCAGCCGCCGCCCGAACTCGGGATCTTCCAGGCGGCGCACGGCGGGATCGTGGTCGGCCGGGTTCACCTCGAACGGCGCCTCGCCGGCGGTGAACAGCGTCCAGCCGCGCAGCATGGGCGGGCTCTGGCGGCGGCGCAGCTCGGAGATGAAAGCCTCGGGCCAGAGGTGCTGATGCACGTCTACAGCGTCCGCGGGCGGCACTGGCCCTCCTCGTGGTTGAAGAGTCGTTTGGAGGTTCAAGAGATCTTGTGAAGCGGTTCAGTGAACCGTATCAGTGAATCGCTTCACTAAGGCCGTTGTCAACTGCGGCTACCCTCTGTCTGGTGGCTCCACGACAGCGGCGGGTGACGCTTCGCGACATCGCGGAGGAGACCGGCCTCTCGCTGGCCGCGGTGTCCTACGCGCTGCGCGGCATCCAGGTGCCGATCGAGACGCAGGCCCGGGTCCGCGAGGTGGCCGAGCGCCGCGGGTACCAAGCCGATCCGATCGCCCGGGCCCTGGCCTCGGGCAAGACCGGCTACGTCGGGGTGGTCTGTGGCTCCCTCGACGACGTGTGGCAGCAAGGCGTGGCCGCGGCCCTGGGGCGGGGGCTGCTGCGCGCGAATCGGCACGCGCTGATCGTCGACGCGTCCAACTCCCCGGAGGTCGAGGCCTCGCTGGCCTTGCGGCTGGTGGACCAGCGGGTCGACGCGCTGATCGCGTTGCCGATCGACCCGGCGGGACCGCACTGGAAGACGGTGGCCGAGCGGACGGTGCTGGTCTCGGTCGGCGACGCCATCCCCGGCGTCGACACCGCGGCCGAGGTGGTCTTCGACAACGAGGCGGGCGTGTACGCGGCCATCACCCAGCTGGCGCGGGCCGGTCATCGCCGGATCGCGGTGTTGACGCCGGCGATTGTCACCACGCCTGACCGCCCGGCCGAGGTCGTCGTCCAGCGGGCCGCCGCCGAGCTCGACATCGTCGCGACCCTGCACACCACCCCGCACGATCTCGACGGAGCCAGCGCGGTGGCCGGCCAGATCCTGTCCGGCCCGGATGCGCCGACCGCGTTCTTCTGCCTCTCCGACTCGATGGCCTACGGGGTCTACGCGGCGGCTCGAGCACTGGGCCTGCGGGTGCCCGAGAACGTCTCGGTGCTCGGCTTCGACGACTACCCGGTGTCGGCCTTGCTCTCGCCGCCGCTGTCGAGTTATCGCTGGCCGATCGAGCTGCTGGTGGACTCGGTCGTCGAGCGGACGGTCAAGGCGATCGACGAGGGCAAGCACAGCCGTCGCAAGGTGCTCATCCCGATGGCCTTCCCGCGCGGCTCGGTCGGTCCGCCCCCGAGCCGGCACTGATCGGGCGGCGTCATGGCGATCAGCGTGTTCGAGCTGT
>JAOPUY010000168.1 GCA_025963265.1 Frankiales bacterium
AGCCGCCGTTGAGCGGACTCCAGACGATGGCCCCCATGCCGTAACGCTGACAAGTCGGCAGCACGTCTCGCTCGATGCCGCGTACGAGGATGGAGTACGGCGGCTGCTCGCACCGGAACCGGCTGAACCCCATCCGGGACGAGGCCCACTGCGCCTCGACGATCCGCTCGGCCGGGTAGGTCGAGCTGCCGATGACCCGCACTTTGCCTTGCTGCACCAGGTCGGTCAGCGCGCCCAGCGTCTCCTCGATGTCGGTGTGCTCGTCCGGGCGGTGCACCTGGTAGAGGTCTAAGTAGTCAGTGTCGAGCCGGCGCAGGCTGTCCTCGCAGGCGCGGATGATCCAGCGCCGCGACGCCCCGCCGTGGTTGGCCTCGCGGCTCATCTTGTTGTAGAACTTGCTGGCCAGCACCACGTCGTCGCGCCGACCCTTCAGCGCTTTGCCGACGATCACCTCCGACTCGCCGCCGGAGTAGACATCGGCGGTGTCGATGAAGTTGATCCCGGACTCCAGCGCGCGATGGATGATCGCCGCGCAGTCCTCGTGATCGGAGTTGCACATGCTGCCAAAGGACATCGCGCCCAGGCACAGCGGCGACACCCGCACCCCGGACTGGCCCAGCCAACGTAGCTTCATGCGATCTCCTCAGTTGGGGCGACTCGGTTGCGATCGACTCGGTTGCGATCGGCTCGGTTGCGATCGGCTCGGTTGCGGCGACCCGATCGGGTCGAAACGACCAAAGGTGGCGCCGAGCGAACTCGGCGCCACCTTCTGGCGGTCAACTAGCGGGACTAGCTCTTGCGCTTGGTGATTTCAGCTTGCAGCTGCGGGACGACCGCGTTCAGGTCGCCGACGATGCCGTAGTCGGCCAGCTCGAAGATCGGAGCCTCTTCGTCCTTGTTGATGGCAACCACCGTCTTGGCGGTCTGCATGCCGGCGCGGTGCTGAATGGCGCCGGAGATGCCGATCGCGAAATACAGCTGGGGCGAGACGGTCTTTCCGGTCTGGCCCACCTGGTTGGCGTGGCTGTACCAGCCCGCGTCCACCGCGGCCCGGGAGGCGCCGACGGCGGCGCCCAGCTGGTCGGCCAAGCCCTCGATCAGTTGGAAGCCGTCGGCCGAGCCGAGGCCGCGACCGCCCGAGACGACGATCGCCGCGTCGGCCAATTCCGGACGGCCGGTCGAGGCACGCTCGGTGCGACCGGTGATCTTCGCGCTCTTGGCCAGGTCGGAGAAGGCGACCGTGACGTTCTCCACGACCGGCGTGACCGCCTTGGGCTCGGGGGCGACCGCGTTCGGCTTGACGACGACGATGGCCGGGCCGTGGGTCACGGTGGCCTCGACCACGAAGGAGGCCGCGAAGACGTTCTGCACGGCGACCACGCCGCCGTTGTCGCCCGCGCGCACGTCGACCGCGTCGGTCAGCAGTCCGGCGTCGATCTTGACCGCGACCCGAGCGGCGATCTCGCGACCGTCCGAGCTGGCCGTGAACAAGATGGCGGCCAGACCGCCGTCGTCGGTGAGGGTCTTGGCGATCTGGGCGATGGCCTCGGCCTGCGGCACCACGAGGTACTCCTCGGCCGTCGCGTCCTCGACGAGGAAGGCCTTCTCGGCCCCGAACGCGCCGGCGGCCTCAGCGGCCTTCTGACCGTTCGAGCCGAAGACGACGACCGCGGGCGAGCCGATGCGGCTGGCCAGGGTCAGCAGTTCCTGAGTGGGCTTGGGGATGGATCCGTCGGTGGCTTCCACCACCACTAGCACGTGTGACATGACAACCTTCCGGGTCAGATGAACTTCTGGACGGAGAGGAACTCGGCGAGCGCGATGCCGCCCTCGCCCCCGTCCTTGACGATGACGCCAGCCTGGCGCGGCGGCCGGGGCGTGATGGTGGTGACCGCGCTGTAGGCGGCCGGCAAGCCGACGGTGGCCGGGTCGATCTCGAGGTCAGCCAGCGTCCAGACGTCGACCGGCTTCTTGCGCGCGGCCATGATGCCCTTGAACGAGGGGTAACGGGCCTCGCCGGTGCGGTCGGTCACGCTGACCAGCGCCGGCAGTTGGCCCTCGATGGTCGAGGTGGCGGCGTCGGTCTCGCGCTCGATGGTCACCGTCGTGCCGGCCACGGCCAGCGAGGCGGCGTAGCTGACCTGCGGGACGGACAGCCGCTCGGCCACCATCGCCGGGATCACGCCCATGCTGCCGTCGGTGGAGGCCATGCCGCAGATGACCAGGTCGAAGCCGAGCTTCTCCACCGCTTTGGCCAGCACCAGCGAGGTCGCGAGCGCGTCGGAACCGTGCAGCGCCGCGTCGTTGATGTGGACGCCTTTGTCGCCGCCCATCGACAGCGCCTTGCGCAGCGCGTCGGTGGCGCCGTCCGGACCCATGGTCAGGTACGTGATCTCGGCCTCGTCCACCGACTCGGCGACCTTGAGCGCCTGCTCGGCGGCGTACTCGTCCAGCTCGGAGAGTCGGCCCTCGACCGCGTCGCGGTCGACGGTGTTGTCGGCGGCGAAGCGCCGATCACCGAGCAACTCAGGCGTGTATTTGATCAGTGCGACGATCTTTAACAATGCTCTTCTCCTGTAGTTAGATGACTCGGATGCTGATGTCCGGTCACCGGATCACAGCCTCGCGCGCGACCTGAGCGTACCGGGGCCGTTTCGGGAACATGTCCACTGTGCTGCAGTCGGCTCCGATGAGCACCCTCATCGGACCCATTGACCGTTTGACAATCGCCGATGGAACCGCCTTCGTCAAGCCGCTGTGGCGTGATCAGATTTGCTTGACCAACGGCCGCCATGATGGTTACGGTATCGATTACCGTATTACAGGTACTTCAACCGGCGGTTCGCCGGGTTCAGACCCGTGCCGCGATGGCATGACGACGGAGGCCATTCATGCCCGACGCAGGCACGCAGCCGGCGCCTCATTCAGTCCCAGTCGACCGCGGCCCGGCCCTGGCCGCCGCGCATTTCGACTCCGCCGCCGACGTCGAGCTGCAGCTCCGCGAGGCGGGCTACCTAGCCGACCGCAAGATCGCGACGCTGGTGCACTTGGCCGAGCGGTTGGGCAAGCCGATCCTGGTCGAGGGCCCCGCCGGCACCGGCAAGACCCAGCTGGCCAAGAGCGTCGCCGAGGTCACCGGCTGCCGGCTGCTGCGCCTGCAATGCTACGAGGGCTTGGACGAGGCCAAAGCGCTCTACGAGTGGGACTACCGCAAGCAGCTGCTGCACATTTCCGCGCTCCAGGGCCAGCGGGCCTCCGACGGCTCCTCGGCCGAGGAGACCGCGGCCGCTGAGGACGACCTCTTCTCCGAGCGGTTCCTGTTGACCCGGCCGCTGCTCGAGGCGATCCGCTCCGAGGAGCAGGTCGTGCTGCTGATCGACGAGGTGGACCGCCTCGACGTCGAGACCGAGGCCCTGCTGCTGGTGGTGCTGTCGGTGTTTCAGGTGTCCATCCCCGAGCTCGGCACCGTCAAGGCCCGCACCCGGCCCATCGTCTTCCTGACGTCGAACAACAGCCGCGACCTGTCCGAGGCGCTGAAG
>JAOPUY010000185.1 GCA_025963265.1 Frankiales bacterium
GTGCGCTACCGGCTGCGCTCGGCGCCCGTGCAGATCGCCCAGCAGTTCCTCGCCGCGCTCGCCCACGACTGGGACGACCGGCTCGACGCCCTGCAGCGCTACCTCGTGGCGCCCTGACCGCAAACACGTCCAACGACACGTCCAACGAACAGCCAGGTCCACGACGAACGCCGTCGGACTGAATTCGAGCCGGCCCCGGTGCGTCCGGACAGACCCCCGGTCCGACATTCGCGCTTCGGAGCTGGCCCGGGCGAATAGTGATCGCGCTGTCCGACCGTGCCGCCGCCCGAAGCTTTGTGAACGCCTTCGCCCTCAGCCGCCGGAGACGGCCGTGCGGACATATTGCGGTCGGCGACCGGTTCGGGTTCGGGTTCGAAGCAGCCTCTCGGACGATGCCGGCGTGATGCTGATGATCCAGGTGATGGCGGCGAGAATGACGGCGATCACGATCGCGGTGATGATCAGGCCAAGATGGCCATTGTGGGCGGGGTTCATGAACGGGTAGGGGTACCAGTGCACGATGTGGCCTCGAATCAGGCCGTAGAGGAGATAGGCAAGCGGGAACGCCAGCCACGTCGCCCCTGAGCGGTAGGCGATGCCGCGGGCTGGTGGGGCGAGCAACAAGTCCAGGATGATGATGATCGGCATGAGGTAGTGAAGGACCGTGTTGTCCCACGGAACCGCGGTGAGGTCTTTGCATGGATACCCAGAGAGCAGGACGATGAAGATCATGATCGTCGTCGTCATGTAGAGAGTGACGGCCCCACGGCAGAGATCCAGCGTTCGGCTGAGTGTTCCGCCGGCCAGCGCGAGGCTGCTCAACGCGAGGCTGATCGCGGCCAACATGTTCGCTTCGATGGTGAAGAAGCTGAAGAAGCTGAAGAAGTTTCCTGCGTTGAACCGGTGCTTGGCGGCGAGAGTGGCCAGCTCAGTTACCAGTGCGCTGAATCCGAAGAAGGCAGCCACCAGGTTCGCGGCTGCGAGTGGTTTGACGGATGGACCGGATGAACGCTCCTTGGCCACGGGGACCTCTTCGGCGCGCTCGTTGGTCACAAGGCCGCCTTTGCTGAGTCGGAGCCTGCAGACTATCGCGGCGCATCGTCTGTCGACTCTCGCTACGCGCCTTTCGGCGCGGTGGAAGGGCACCCCCACTGCCGTCAGTAGCTGGACATTCGATGACACGTCGAGCGCTTGGCTTATTGCCGGCTCCTACGACCGCGGACAGGCTCGCAGTCGGCGCTGGCTTGTTGCCGAGGCGCAACCCGTCGTGTACCTGACGTGAACGGTTCCCCGCAACGATCTCCGCCGGCGAAAGGACTTCCTCGGCGTAGGGTCGACGGGCCGCGGACCTGTAGAGCTGCCTCACGCGCCGCCCCGTATCTAGTCCTTGACGGGAGCCATCGTGG
The DNA here is from genome assembly GCA_025963265.1 of Frankiales bacterium. Classification (GTDB taxonomy): domain Bacteria; phylum Actinomycetota; class Actinomycetes; order Mycobacteriales; family Jatrophihabitantaceae; genus Jatrophihabitans_A. The sequence goes on from JAOPUY010000185.1 coordinate 1,407, forward strand.
GGATGCACGTTTTCTGGTAGTGTATCTGATCGGATACGTTGACGTGGTGTGGAGGTGGGTCGTGGGGGGCGCTGAGCTGTTGTCCTGGGTTCGTCATGCGGCGGGGTTGAGTCAGGATGAGCTTGCGGGGCGGGCGGGTACGTCGCGGACGGCGGTGTCGGCGTATGAGCATGGCCGCAAATCGCCGTCGCTGGACACAGTTGAGCGGCTCGTCTCGGCTGCTGGTTACGAGTTGGAGGTTCGGCCGCAGATTGAGTTCGTGGATGTGGCGGTCGCTCCGGGTCGTGTGGTGCGGGTGCCGGGCCGCATGCCCAGTCTGGCTGTGGAGCTGGCGTTGGCTTCGGTGGAGTTGCCGTTGACGATGAACTGGTCGCAGCCGGGTCGGGTGTTTCGGCTGTCCGATCGTGGTGATCGGGCGCGGGTGTATGAGCTGGTGTTGCGCGAGGGCAGCGACGCTGATGTGCTCGCCTACGTCGATGGCGCGTTGCTGGTTGATCTGTGGGATGAGTTGGTGTTGCCCAGGGCGGTCCGTGCGGCGTGGGCGCCGCTGATCGATCAGGTCCGTGGTTCCCAGGTCGTGCCGGTCGTGGCGTAGTGGTTGGCGCGGACAGTGGTCGCTTGAGTGCGTTTCAGGTGCAGGTGGCGCAGCTGTTCTTCGGCCTGACGGCCAGTGATGGGTTCCTGCTGGCTGGGGGAGGGGCATTGCTGGCGCAGGGCCTGACGACGCTGCCGACCCAAGACCTCGACTTCTTCACCCGGCCCGGTGCCGGCGATGTCGGTCGGGCGCGGGATCAGCTCTTCGCCGCGGCCGGCGGGCACGGTTGGGATGTCGACGTAGTGCAGGACAGCGACACCTTCTGCCGCCTCCTCATCCACGGACCCGACGACCTCCTCGTTGACCTGGCTTTGGACTCCGCTCCGGGTCGCCGGCGATGGCCAGCATCGCCGGCCCAACGTTCGCCCCGGCGGAGCTGGCCGGCCGCAAAGTGATCGCGCTGTTCGACCGTGCCGCCGCCCGCGACTTCGTGGACGGCTTCACCCTCAGCCGACGGTTCAGCAAGACGGAGCTGCTAGCGCTTGCGCGCGAGATCGACGCGGGCTTCGACGTCGCAGTCTTCGTCGAGATGATCGGTCTGCTCTCGCGCTACAGCGACGTCGATCTCGACCTCGGCGACGTCAACGCTGCCGAAGTCCGGGCGTTCTTCTCGGACTGGAGCGCCGAGCTCGAACCTGGCCGGTAGGGAGGCTCGATCCCGCCCGCCATTGGAGTAGCGAAATTCCAGCACGATGGAAGGCCGCGACCACCGGTGGCACAGCTTCGGGCTTGAATCGCGTCGTGAGGCCAGCGGCGGCAGATCCGAGCTACGGGGGTGACGTGCAACGGTCGTGCAACACCACATCCGAAAGCAACCATCGCAACCAACCTGACCAACAGGCGGAGGTGCCGTAACCAGCGGGTCCGGGCATTAACCAACGCGGCCAACTCCGGGCGGAACACGTTGACACGGTAGGGGTCACTGGTTCAAT
>JAOPUY010000230.1 GCA_025963265.1 Frankiales bacterium
TCCTACACCGACCGGGGCCGTCTTCGCACATCGCTCGGTACACATCGGGTACACGAAACGTTCGCATCAGGTCATCGCTGGCTCACTCAGCCAACGCACGCAGCCCACGAAATCCGGGCGGTCCACGGCAGCCACCGCTGGCCACTGGTGTCTGAGTCGCCCTCCGGAGGCGGTGGCGCAGGTTCGAATCCTGCCGGGGGCACCATTTTCTATTCGGTGGGCGATGACCGGGAGAGCCGCACTTCTTCGTTGTCGAGCTGGCCTTGGACCTGACGCAGAACAATGTCGTCGATGCTGCGCTCATCGCGCAGTTCGAGCAGAGCCTCCCGCTGACGGCCGATGAGAGCGAGCCGCAGCGCGGTGTATTGGTCGTTGTGCCGCACGAGGGGGTCGTCGGCGGCGTGATCGGCGGCCAGTAGCTTGCGCTCTTTGTCCAGTTCGTGTTGCACCCGTTCGATCACGTGGGGGCCGGAGCCGAGCTCGATCGCGATCTGCTCGACCGCGGCCGCAGCGGCGTCGGCGATGGTGATCTCGGCCAGGTGGCGCTCCTCGACGACCGACGTGTCGACCGGCAGCCGAGCGAACCGGACGATGAACGGCAGCGGCACGGCCTGCAACAGCGTCAGCACGATGACTCCGCTGGTGATGACGATGATGAGATCGCGGTCGGGAAACGGCGCCCCCGAGTCCAGATGACTGGGTACGGCCAGCGCCGCCGCCAACGACACCGCGCCGCGGAACCCGGTGGTTGCGCTGACGGTCCGTTGCCGCGCCCCGATCCGGCGCAGGCGCTGTGCCGGTCGCCGGTCGATGGCTCGAATGATGTACGGCGTCGTGTACATCCAGGCCCACCGAACGCCGATCACCACCCCGGTCACGGCGAACACGTACCCGATGGCGCGGCCGGCCGAGACGCTGGTCAGGTCGCGCACAGCCGATTGCGCCTGCAGCCCGACGAGCACGAACAGCACACTGCTCAGGACGGTCGTCGCCAGCGACCAGAACGCGGTCAGCTGCTGGCGAGCGGTCGCGCTGGTGATCCGGGGCGCGAGTCGGCTCATGAGCAGCCCGCACGTCACGACGGCAAGAACGCCGGACGCGTGGATCGAGTCGGCCAGCAGGTAGGCGGCGAAGGGGACGACGAGGATGGCGATGTTCTCAAGCATCGGATCGTCCATGCGCCGACGCACCTGCCAGTTCACCAGGGCGACCAGGGCCCCGGCGGCGATCCCGCCGCCATAGGCGAGCACCGTCAGCCAGGCCACATTTCCGACGCCGAGGTGTTCCTCGCCGACCGTGACCCCGACCGCGAGCCCGTAGATCACCAGGGCGGTGCCGTCGTTGACAAGGCTCTCGGCCCGCAGCACGGTCACGATTCGCCGGGGCAGTGCCCGGGCCAACACGCCCACCGCGGTGGCGTCGGTCGGGGCGACCGCCGCGCCCAGCACCCAGGCCGGACCCAGGGCCATCCCAAGAGCGTGCGCGGTCACCGCCACCGCGGCCGCCGTTGCCACCACCAGGGCGGTGCTCGCCAGCACGATGACCCGGAGGTTGCTTCGAATCTCGCGCAGCGAGGTCGTCAGACTCTCCCAATAGAGCAGCGCCGGCAGGAACAGCAGCAGGACGACCTCGGGCGGAAGCCCGGCCCGCCGAAAGGCCGGCACGAAGCCGACCAGCACTCCGACCAGCACCAACAAGATTGCCGGCGCCACCGGGAAGCGTTGCGCGAGCGCGCCACACACCACCACGGCGATGCCGAGGATGACCACCATCTGCAAACCGAGCATCGGCCCATTTTGGCTGACGGCTGTAACGGCTGCGTGTTGGTCCTGGCGCCGGATCCAGCGGCCCTGAGCGGGCCGGGCGTCGGCGGCGGAGAACGCCCCGCTAGAGCTTCTTGATGCCGGCCGCCGCGAGAAGGTCCGGAAGCACGGGACGCAGGTCAAGATTGGACAAACGTCCGAGCGTGAGCGGGATCTCGACATCGCCGGCGAAGCGCAGGATGACCGCGGACCGGCCCGACAGCGGCGCGTCGTAGGACCACGACCGATCGGCGCCGTCGAGGACGACGGCGGTGACGTCAGCTAACCGGCGCACCGTGACGATGGAGGACTGCAGGTCGTCCTTGAATCGGTTTGCCGCGTCCTGCACCAAGGCGGCGCTCACGCAGAGATCTGGGGTTATCACGACGAAGCTGCCTCGAAAGGTGCCGTTGTCGTTTTGAGCGTCGCTGTCCCAGTACACGATCTCCTCGGGCGCGATGACTTCGGCCAATCTCGCCGCGAACCCGACCGGCACCCAGTACTCGCTAACCCCGCCGTCACCGAGCGCGTCGTCGCGGAACTTCTTCCGGAGATTCATCGTCGTCTCGTTCATGGGCGTCGTCATGGCACGAATCGTGACAGCTGATGCGTGAGCACGCGGTTTTTCCGAGATAACGATTTGGATGCCCGGGCCGAATTAAGACGCCGCGCACGAATTCGGGGCCGGGCTCAGCAGCCGGCCTCGTCGTTGGTGGCGTGGACGTGATCGCCCACCTTCAGCGCGGCGACCTTTCCGTCGCTGATGGTGAAGCCGATCCAACCGCCCGAGCCTTGCACGAGGACGCCACTGCTGCCTTGGCCGAATGACCCGTCCAGATGGAGTTCGATGATCTGGCCTTGGTAGGCGCTTTGCACCTGCGCGAGCGAGGAGCCGACGCCGATGCCATCCACCGTCCGATAGCTCGGATCGGCGAAGGCGTTGATCGCCACCACCGCGTCCCTCGACGGCGCCAGCGTGACCACCAGCCCAGCACCCTTCCGGAACGACTGGCACCCATCGGTGTTCGAGCTGGCCGAATACCCGGTGCCCTCGAGTTGGCCGCTGGTCATGCCGAGGGCGATCGCGCCGATGCCGTCGAACCCGATCTGCCGCGCGCCCCGCGTCGGGCCGACCGCCCGCCGAGAGTCCGGTGGCCGCAAGCGCAGCATCGCGGTGCGAACGGTGCCGCGCCTGCAGCAGCGAACGCGCGCCGTTGACCACACTCGCCCGCAGATAGGCCCGGGCCGCGGCGGGCTCCCGCAGCGAATGCTGTCGGCGATAAAGATTGGCGAACGCGTCTTGAGTGA
>JAOPUY010000244.1 GCA_025963265.1 Frankiales bacterium
AGATAGCCCTGAACCCGGGCGGCGTGCTGATCGGAGACCAACGGCCCGAGCTCGCTCGCCGGGCTCAGTCCGTGTCCGAGCCGCAGGCCCTGCGCGTGCTCGACCAGACCGGTCAAGACCTGGTCGAACACGCTGGTGTGCAAGTAAATGCGCGAACCGGCGACGCAGACCTGACCGGCGTTGGCGAAGATGCCCCGGGCTAATCCGGCCACGGTCAACTCCAGGTCGGCGTCGGCCAGCACCACCGCCGGCGACTTGCCGCCGAGCTCGAGGGTCAGCCGTTTCAGGTTGCCGGCCGCCGCGGCCACCAGCGATTTCCCCACCTCGGTCGAGCCGGTGAAGCTCACCTTGTCGACCTCGGGGTGCCCGGCCAACGCCGCGCCGACCGCCGCGCCGCCAGTGAGGATGTTGACGACGCCCGGCGGCACACCCGCCTCCAGCAGCAGCTCGCCGAGGCGCACCGCGGTCAACGGGGTGTCCTCGGCCGGCTTGAGGACCACAGCGCAGCCGGCGGCCAGCGCGGGGGCGAGCTTCATGCAGGCCATCAGCAGCGGCGAGTTCCAGGGCACGATCGCCGCGACCACGCCGATCGGCTGGTGCACGGTGTGTGCCACGATCCGGCGCCCGTCCGGCTGATAGCTGATAGACGGGCTGAACGAGGTGCCGCTGATCTTGCTTGCTAAACCGGCGTAGTAGCGAAACTGCTCGATCGCGCCGGGCAATTCCGCCCAGCGGCCGGTGGCCAGCGTTTTGCCCTGGTCTAGGGTCTCGAGCTCGGCCAGCTCATCGGCGTGGGACTCGATGAGCTCAGCGATCCGCCACAGTAACGCCGCCCGCTGGCCGCCGGTCAGCCTCGCCCAGGCTGACCCCGGCGCCAGCGCCGAGCGCGCCGAGCCCACCGCGTCGTCGACATCCAAGGGTCCAGCCTCAGCCAGCCAGGCCAGCGTCGTGCCGGTGGCCGGGTCCCGGGTCGGGAAGACTGCGCCCGACCGCGCGGGCGTCCACTCGCCGTCGATGAGCAACCGCAGCTGGGAGTGCTCGGCCAACCAGGGGTCAGCCAGCGCCGCGGGCGGTCGGGTGGTCTCGATCATCAGTTTCCCTTCGGTGCGTCAGCCGGCGAGCGGGGCGGGCCGGCGTCCCAGGTGACCCCGTAGCGCAGGCCCTTTTGCTTGAGCCAGCGGCGGTAGGTGATCGAGGCGTTATCGGCCCGGGTCGGGATCTCGGCCCGCGGGTCCAACGGCAGCCGCAGCGGACGTTGGTTCTCCACGATGATCCGGTCCTGCAGGAAGATCTTCTGCTCGAAGTCCAGCAGCGCGACGTCGGAGGAGCCGGTGTCGATCAGGTACTCCAAGGGTTGCGCGCGGCAGAGCACCTCGGTCAGCGGCTGGATCAACAGGGCGATGACGTCCTGGCGGTCTGGGGTCTCCGGCGGCACGCGGTAGAGCATGACCAGGAAGGGCGAGCTCACCCGGTAGCTGAGCTGGGCCAGCGAGCCGGCGTGCCCGGCGGTCACCTTCGGCTGGAAGAAGGAGCAGTTGGTGGCCCACACCTCGTCGACGTCGGGCCGGATCTCGCTCTGATAGGCGGCGACCTGCGGGTACTGCTCGCTGCCGAGGATGTCGGCGTGCACGAACGGGAAGTGGGCCATGTCCAGGAAGTTCTCGACCAGACGAGGCGCCGAGGTGCGGACGGTGATCCAGCCGCAGGCCACGTAGCGTCGGTCGGGTTCGGCCGCCTCGGCGATCTCGACGACCCCGTGGTCGGGCTGGCCCAGGCTCGTCCAGACGAAGCCGTAGCGTTCCAGGGCCGCAAGCCCCCGCTCGCCGGTGCGCACCTCGACCTGACCCGAGTCGTCCCGGCGTAGCGAGATCGGGTGCCCGAGCAGCCGGCTCGACTGCGATTGCGACGTCACCGCATAGGCGTTCTCGATCGGGTACCACTCATTGAGCGCCACCGGGTCCACGCAGGCCGGATGGTTCATCTGCTCGGTCGTCATCGGGCTCCCTGGCGGATCAGATCGGCGGCGCGTTCGGCGACGGCGATCACCGGCGCCGTGGTGTTGCAGGAGGGCAGGCTGGGGAACACCGAGGCGTCGACGACCCGCAACCCGTCGACCCCGTGCACGGTCAGGTCCGCGGCCAGCACGGGTCCGATGGCGCAGGTCCCAGCGACGTGGAAGAACGTGGAGCAGGTGGCGCGGACGAAGGCCTCCTGCTCGGCCGACGAAAGCCGCCCGGGCGGCATCGCGGGGGAGTCGATCAAGTCTGCGTAGGCCTGGGTCGCGGCCAGGTCGAGGACGGTGTCGATCGCCGACATCAACGCCTCGAGGTCCGAGCGGTCCCCGAGGAAGTTGGGTTGAATGCGGGGCCGGACCCGCGGATCGGCCGAGGCCAGCCAGAGCCGGCCGACGCTGCGCGCGCGCATCAAGCCCGGCGAGATCGCGAACACTGCTTCCTCGCCTCGGCTGCGCCCACTTTCCCCGCTGTCGCCACTGCCGCCACTGCCGCCGCTGTCCCCGTCGGGCGAGTTCGCGGGCAAGCCGTAGGCGCGGGCCAGCGAGGCCTCGGCGTGCTGACCCTGCACAACGAAGGCGTGCAAGTCCGGGGCGGGCAGCGAGTCGTCGCTGCACCAGTTGATCATCGCGCCGCCGCCGTTGTCACGGATGGGTCCCAGCGGGGCTTTGGCCCGGAAGTTCAACCCCATCAACAACGGGTGATCCTGCAGGTTCTGGCCCACCGCCGGCAGAGCGGCCCGCACCGGTAGCCCCCACTCCCGCAGCTGGGCCGGATCGCCGATGCCGGCCAACAACAGCAGCCGTGGACTGTCGATGGCGCCTAGGCAGAGCAGCACCTCCCGGCGGGCCCGGGTGGTTCGGACGGCGCCGCCGACGAGGTGTCGCACGCCCACGCAGCGCCGTCCGTCGAAGACCAGACCGACGGCGGTGGAGTCGCAGCAGATCCGCAGATTGGCCCGGTCGCGCGCGGGTTGCAGGTAGCCCACCGCCGCGCTGCACCGCCGACCGCCGGCGATCATCAGATTGGAGTAGGCGGCCCCTAGGTTGCTCGGACCGTTCGGGTCCTCGATCACCGGCAGGCCCAGCTCGGCGGCGGCGAGGAGCAGCGCCGCGGCGATGGGGTGCGGGTCGGGGGAGGTCTCAATGCGCATCGGACCGCCGACGCCGCGCTCGGAGCTGGCGCCGCCTTGCCAGTCCTCGGCCCGTTTGAAATAGGGGAGCAGGCTCGCGTAGTCCCAGCCGGTGGCCCCAGCGGCCGCCCAGGCGTCGTAGTCAGACGGATGGCCGCGGTACCAGAGCAGCGCGTTGGTCGCGCTGCTGCCGCCGATCACCCGTCCCCGCGGAATGCCGATGACCCGGTTGCCGGTGGCGGCGGACGGCTCGTAGTCATAACCCCAGTCGAACTCGCCGCGCATGAGCGAGGTCCAGCGGCCCGGGTCGGCCATCGGCGGCCCAAGCTCGTCGGGGCCGGCCTCGATCAGCAGCACCGAGCAGTCCGCGTCCTCGCTCAGGCGCGCGGCCAGCACACATCCGGCCGTCCCGCCGCCCACGATCAGGTAGTCGTAGTCAGCGGCGTACTCAGCCAGCTCAGTTGTGCTCACTCGGCCCCATGATGGTGATGCCCTCGGTCGCCTCGACGTGGCGGACGAAGATGTACTTGTCCTCGCGTCCATCGCTGTGTTTGCGCTTGATGCCGGGTTGCGCGCCGCCTTCCACCTTGGCCACGACCAGATACGGGACGGTGGCGGCCAGACCGGCCTGGCAATGTTCGGCGAACTCCGCCAGCGTGCGGACGGTGTGGGACTGCTCGACGCCGGCGCCGCGGGCGATCGCGGCCAGGTCGACCCGGCCGGTCGCGGTGTGGGTCGGCGGGCCGCCGATGGATTGGTAGCTCTCGTTGTCCCAGACGACGATGAACAGATTGGGCGGTTGCTCGTTGCCCAGCGTGGCCAGGATGCCCAGGTTGAACAGCAGGCCGCCGTCGGTGTCGAGGGAGATGACCCGTTGATGCGGCAGTCCGACGGCGAGTCCGAACGCCTCCGGCGTGACGCAGCCCAATTGCTGTTGGAACAAACTCGCGGTCCGCATGTGCGGGGCGGCGTTGTACCACTCGTCGACGCTGCCGCCGAGGGAGAGGATGACCAATTCATCGGAGACGAGGCGGCTGAGCTCGAGCATGCAGTCATAGCGCTTCATCGGACGATCCCGCCGCCGAGCACCACGGCCGAGTGGTAGTAGGAGGCGTAGGAGGACTCATAGCTGTCCACGATCGCCTGCTCGATGTCCGCCTGCTCGCGCACGATCCGATAGGGAACCCGCAGCGCGTTGAGCACCGGCTCCATCGTGATGCCGTGCGGGATGGCCCACCAGTTGTTCTCGCCCAATTCACCGCGGTAACTCATCAGCATGACCACCGGGATGCCGGCGCCCAGGCCCATCCTCGCCAGCGGCTCGACCGCCGCCCGCAGACCAGAGTTCTCCATCACCAGCACCGCCCGCTGGCCGGAGAGGAACACGCCACCGCAGATCGAGGCGCCCTCGCCCTCGTTGGTGACGCGGATCGTGCGCAGCTCGGGATCGGCGTCCAGCGCTGGGTACAGCGGCTTGAACAGCGAATCGGGCAGATAACACACCACGCTCACGCCGGCTCGTTTGAGCCCGCTGATCACCGCCGTTACTGCTTCCTGCTGCACAGCCATCTCCTCACATCGGGTCTATCTGTTCAGGTCGGTTTGTCTGTTCAGGTCGGTGTCTCTTCAGGTCGCTCTGTCTCGTCCGATCGGTCTGTCTCGTCCGATCGGTCTGCCTCGTCAGATCGGGTCGAGGACACCGGGCATGCTGACGCCGGGCGCCAGCATGCGAACGTCGTGCAGCCAGCGCCGGATCGCCGGAAACTCCTGGTGCTCCAAGCCGAAGTCGCGGCTGAGAGCGATCGCCGGGTAGAGAGCGAAGTCGGCGATGCTGGGCCGGGCGGGGCCAATCTGGCCCGGCGGCAACGCGCTGGCGATCCAGCGCTGACCGAGTAACCGCCGCTCGGCTAGGGCATCCTCGACGGTGAGCACCGTCAGCCGCGCGGCGCTGAAGTCGGCCGAGCTGAGATCCCCGCTGCCGCCAAGCAGCGATGACAGCCGAGCTCGAGTGGCCGTCCGCAATGGACCGGTCGCGAAGTCCAGCCAGCGCTCGATGTCGGGTGTGTCCGACGCGAGCTGCTCAGCGGGATCCAGTTCGCGGGCGATCAGCCTGAGTACGGGTGCCAGCCCGGCGGTGAGCGATCCGGCCAGGTCGAGGATCGGCAGCTCGGCCGCTGGTGCTGGTGCTGAGCGCAGGATGCGCCGAGATGGCTCGTCGGTGCCGGGGTGAACGTCGACGGCGCCCTGCTCGTGTGGGATCTCCAGCGCGCCGAGCAGCAGCCGCACGGCGAAGCTGTCGGCGTCCAGGCTCGCGCAGTACAGCACCGGCTTAACAGCGCTGGTCATGGGGCGCTTTCCAGCGCTGTGCGAAACTCGGCGAGACGGCGTCCCCAGGCGGCGAGGAACTCATCGCCAGCTGGGCCGGCGTGCGCCGCGTGCAATGCGGTGACCTCGGGCGTGACGACCTGGACGCCGATCGCGAGCAGCCCGCTGTCCGTCGGAAGCCGGTAGAGCTGCTGTCCTAGGGCCCCAGCGCCGTCGGCCTGGAAGCCGGCGAAGGCGGCGCCCAACCCGTCCAGCACTTCGGCTGCGCAACGGCGCACGGTCACGCTGCGAATGGGCCGGAAGCGCTCGGCGGCGGTCGCTGGGCTGCCCCCGGGCTCGGTGCTCACCCAGACCATGGCGTGGGATTCGTGCGCCGGGTGGCGTTCGACGGCCACCGAGCCCGCCGGGACGAGGTCCGGATGGGCGGGAACGTGGACGCAGCGGCCGTCGGGGCCGAACCGCCAGCCGTGGTACGGGCAGGCCAGCTTGCCGTCCCGGAGAAATCCCAGGCTGAGCCGCATGCCGCGATGCGGGCAGCGGTCCGGCCAAGCGTGCACCCGTCCGCTTGGATCGCGCCAGAGCACCAGGTCCTCGCCGTGCAGCCGGACCCCGATCGGCGCGTGGCTGGGGACGTCGCCGGATAGCGCGACGGGCTGCCAGCGCGTCATCGTCGAATCACCGCTCGCGTCAGCGGCGCCGTGGTCGGCATTCGCACTCTGCACCCCTGCCACTCGAGTGGGCGGCGACGGCTCTCGCACCCGTCACGCAGAGGGGTCCTCCTCCGAAGGGGAGCTTCGGATCGTGTCCGAGACTGCGTCGGAGCGTGGTGCACTCGTTCGCGGAGTCATCGGGCGGACGACAAGAACGTAAGCAGCCTCGGTGACAGGGAGGCTTCGACCAGGTAACCAGCCGGTTTCGCAGACGCCGGTTCCGACATCGAGTCGCCATCGAGACGCCATCGAGTCGCCAACGAGTCGCCACCGAGTCGCCACCGAGTCGCCATCGAGTCGCCATCGAATCG
>JAOPUY010000285.1 GCA_025963265.1 Frankiales bacterium
GCGTCGGCGATCAGCTCGGCCATCAGCGTGGGCGGAAAGTCGGGACGGTTCTGGTGCTCGCCGACCAGCACCGCGTCACACGAGTCAGCCAAGATCCGGGTGACCTCGCGCAGCGTGGCCACGTCGAAGGCCGGCACCGTGAAGTCGGTCAGAATCGCGGGCCGCTGCTGGGCGATGGTCAACAGCTCGCTGGTCCGGCGATGGGCGGGGGCGGCTGAGTTCAGGGCTGCGGTCACGTTCGCCTCCGATGCCTGGAAGTCAATGGGCTCCTCCAGCAGGGCGAACGGACACGGTGTCGGGGCCATCTCGCAGAGGCCACCAGGCCGCACCCCGCCGCAGGGCCCGTACACCATCTGCTTGGGGCAGCCCGTCTCTCGCTCGGCGCTCACCGCAAGCGACCTGGTTTGCTCAACGGCCGGACTGGGCCAGGTACCGGCTCAGCTGGCGGTCGTCCAGCGCGCTCCAGCGCAAGCCCTCGTCCAGCTCGAACCCGTCAGCGTCTGAGTCGGCGGGCTCGGGCGCCGCGGCCGCGGGACGCGCTAGGTTGAACCGTGCGCCCAGTCCGAATCGACGCGGTCCAAATCGGCGGAGTCTCAATCGACGCGGTCCAAAGCGGCGGAGTCTCAATCGACGCGGTCCAAATCGGCGGAGTCTTAATCGGCGGGGCAGAAATCGGAGGAATCGCGAACGACGCGGCGGCCCCGCGTTGGCCCGGCGTCCGGATCGGGGACCAAAGAGCAAGCCGATGACGCTCGGTAGCCAGAACACCGCAAGCAATACGAGGATGATCATTTTCGGCTCCGATTCCAACCGACGCACGCACTCGACCAGGAAAATGCCTCAGCGATAAAAACAGTACGCGCGCGCCGGACCTCGGGGGCAAGAGCGATTGGACCGCGGCGGATAGCTGTGTGGACAGCTCACAGACAGGGCAGGTACGTTCGGATCAGGTTGGGTACACAGCCAGCCCGGGACTGAGGTCGGCCCAGCCGGTCCCCAGAGAGCGCCGCTCGCAACCGGGCACGTCGGCTGAGCTCTCGATCGGGATCACTGTGACCGTTCCCCTTCCCTCGGCGCGCCCCGCAACGCTGGCTCCGCCCACCACTCCGGGCCCGTCCGGAAGCCTTCACCCCTCCCCCGCGGTCGACCCGTCCGCCGCGCTGGAGCCGTCGGCGCTGACCAGCGTCAGCCCGCTGCCCGACGAACCTCTGGGCCCGAGCCGCGAGTTTTGGCTGACCGAGGTCAAGCCGAGGATGCGCGGCTGGCTGCACGCGGGCGCCGCTGCGGTCTCGATCATCACCGGCGTCGTCTTGGTCGTGGTGGCTGCCACCGTCAAATCGACGCCGGCGTTCGTGTCGACGGCCGTCTACTCGGTGACGATCTTCGCGTTGTTCGGCGTCTCGGGGTTGTATCACCGCCTCACCTGGGGCCCGACCGGGCAAGCCGTGATGAAGCGCCTCGACCACTCGATGATCTTCGTCTTCATCGCGGGCACGTACACCCCGGTCGCGGTGCTCGCCTTACCGCGCAGCACGGCGACCGTCGTGTTGCTGGTGGTCTGGTCCGGCGCGTGCGCCGGGGTGCTGCTGAAACTCAGCTGGCCCGGTTCGCCCCGCTGGGTCGGCGTGCCGCTCTATCTCTGCCTGGGCTGGGTCGCGGTGTTCGTCCTTCCCGAGCTGCTGCGCGGCGGCGGCACCGGCGCCCTCGTCCTGATCGCGCTCGGCGGCCTGGCCTACACGGTGGGCGGCCTGGCCTACGCCTTCAAACGGCCGAACCCGTTTCCCGCGACCTTCGGATATCACGAGGTGTTCCACGCCTGCACGATCGTCGCCGCGACCTGTCACTACATCGCGATCTGGCTCATCGTCTTCCACCCGACCCAGTGACCCAGCCTGGCCACCATGCCATCGAGGGTTCAAATCACCGTCACATGAAGCCGCGCCTACCGTAGCGACATGGGGATCTTGACTTCATGAGCCCCGCCGAGTCGCCCGGCCCGCCGGCGCCAATTCTCCCCGAATCCGCCGGCGGGCTGGGTATCAAGGGCCGGCCGTGGCGCAACTAGTCTTCAGCGACAGCGTTCCCGGAACGCACATCGCGGTCGGCATCGCACCGCGAAAGACCCTCGCTCTGTGCGGCGTCTCGGCCGACGGGTTCGGCCCGCGGATCATCGCCTTCGACCGCGCTCACTGGCCGCAACCGACCGAGCCCTGGTGCGCGAGCTGCCGGGCGAAATTTGATCCGCCAAACACCACTGGCCAACCCCCAGCAGCGCCGCCGTCAGCTAGCGCCGTGGGTTCCTAGCCGGCGGCTCGACGGTGACTAGCTCTGACGGGGTCGCCAGTTGCGACGACGGCGGCGCCGGCCAGCTCAGCAGCACCCGGGCCCCCGTCTGGTCGACGCGGTTGAACACCTGCGCGTCGCCGCCATGGCTGCGCAGCACCGTCCGGACGATCGCCAACCCGAGCCCGCTACCGGCGTGACTCGCCTCCGCCGCCGAGCGCGTGCGGACCTTGTCCTCGCGGCGGAATCGCTCAAAGGCGACCGGCAGCAACTCAGCCGAGAATCCTGGTCCCTCGTCGGTCACCTCGACTCGCGTGCGGCCCTCGGCCACCTCGGCGCTGATGCGAATGCAACTCCCGGGCGGGGCGTAGCGCATGGCGTTGGACAGCACGTTGTCGACCGCTTGCCGGATGCGCGCCGGATCGCCCGGCGCCATCAGCGGCGCCGTCGGGTCGAGCACGATGCGCACC
>JAOPUY010000294.1 GCA_025963265.1 Frankiales bacterium
GGTTTCGGCTGCGGCTGGGGCTCGGCGGAAAGTGCGTCGGGGTGGCTAGTGCTCGTCGGGCGCGAGCAGCTCGTAGCGGGGGTTGGCCAAGGCTAGATGCCCTTTGTACTCGCCCACCGTGCCACTGACTCGGACCACTGAGCCCGGTTCGATCCCCGGGATGCGGGTTCGGCCGAAGAAGAGCAGCCGCATCCCGCCGGTGGCGTCGAACACCTGCGCCTCGAGCGACTTCCCGGCGGTGGTGCCCACCTGGACGATCTTGATCCGGCCCTCGATGGTGACTCGCTGCTTCCATTTCACGCCCGCGATCGGCAGCACGCCGTTCTCATCCGGCTCGGCGTCCTTCTCCTCGGCCAGGCTCCCGAGGGAGGGCAAGCCATCGCGGTCGCCTGGTCGCGGCGCCTTCTGAAGACCGGGCCCGTGGCCGTGGTCGGGGTCATCGCCGCGAGCTCCGGTGAGGACCGGCGATCCCTCGGCGTCGACGACGTCCAGCGCGGCCTTCTTCTCGGCTTTGGCCCGTCGCTTCTCGAGTTCGGCTTCCTGGTGGGCGTCCAGGGTGGTGTCAAAGGGCACGATCGTCGCCGAGACGTGCGGGACCTTGGCGATCGCGGCGGCGATGCGGTCGGCCGTGCGGTCGTGCAGGATCCGCTGGGAGACCCGTTTGAACGTGCGGCGCGGCAGCAGCACGGTGACCTCGGCTCGTTCGCCCACCACAGCTCCGAGCGCGGTCTCGGTCACCGCGCGGATCAGGCGCCGGTCGGGGCATTCGATGAGCTCGAGCGGCACTCGGTCGCCCAAGCCGCGCTCGATCCACTCGCGTTGCAAAGCGTCCGCCGCGTCGTTGTCGAGCGAGATGTGCACCGCTCGCAACTCGGTCGGCCGGAGCGAGCCGGCGTAGCGGACGGCCCGCACCACGGCCAGGTCAAGGCGGTCGACCATGACCAGCACGACGTGCCGGGCGTAATTGGCCTCGCGGCCGCCGAACTTGCCGAGGGCCGTGATCAAGTCCAGCGAGCGGGCCTCGTCGCGGTACTGGCGGTTGAGCCGCATCAGCAGCAGCCACAGCAACGGGCCGACGACGAGCACCACCCAGGCGCCTTCGGTGAACTTCACGACCGCGGTGATGATCACGATCCCCAACGACATCGCGCCGCCCGAGGCGTTGATCCACCACTTGTACTTCCACCCGGGTTCCTTGTGGATGGTGTGGTACTTGGCCATGCCGAAGCCGGCCAGGGTGAACCCGGTGAACACCCCGAGCGCGTAGAAGGGGACGAGTTTGTCGACCTTGCCGTTGCCGATGAGGAACAAGATCACCGCGAACAGGGTGAGCACCATGATGCCGTTGCTGAACGCCAGCCGATGCCCGCGCCGGGTCAGCTGCCGGGGCAGGAACGAGTCCTCGGCCACGAAGTTGGCCAGGAACGGAAAGCCGGTGAACGGGGTGTTCGCGCCGGTGATCAGGATCAGCGCGGTCGCTATTTGCACGATGTAGAAGGCCAGATTGCCGACGATCCCGTGGCCGACGGCCGATCGCACGACCTGCGAGATCACGGTCGGAGTGCCGCCGGTGTAGGGCACCGCGTGCGTCTGCATGGCTAGCCAGCCGATCCCGATGACCAGGAACGCCAGCATGCCCGACATGAGGCCGAGCGTGCGCCGCGCGTTCGGGCCGTTCGGCGACTTGAAGGCGCTGACGCCGTCGGAGATCGCCTCCAACCCGGTCAGCGAGGACCCGCCGTTGGCGAACGCCTTGAGCAGGTAGAAGATCCCGAGTCCGGACAGGATGCCGTAGCCCTTGTTGTGCACCGGGATTTGGCCCGGCTGGTTCAGCACGTAGTGCGGAAGGTCGCCGAAGATCTCCCGACCGACTCCCAGGAAGATGACCAGCGCCACCGACAGGAAGAAGAAGTAGGTCGGCACCGCGAACGACTTGCCGGCTTCCCGGATGCCGCGCAGGTTGCCGAAAGCGAGCAGCAAGATCAGCACGATGCCGATCTCGAGCTTGAGGTGCTCCAAGGAATGGTCGAGTGAGGTGATGGCGGCCACTGCGGCCGCGATCTGCACCGCGACGGTGACGATGTAGTCGATGAGCAGCGCGACCGCCGCGATCTGGGCCGTCTTGTAGCCGAAGTTCTCTCGGCAGACGACGTAGGAGCCGCCGGCGCGCGTGTAGACCATCACGACTTCGCGGTAGGACAGCGTCATCAGGGTCAGAATCACGAGGATGACGGCCGTCATCGGGGCCAGGATGTGGAAGCCGGCCAGCCCGAACACGCCGAGCAGGACGATCAGCATCTCCTCGGTGCCGTAGGCCGAGGAGGAGATGCAGTCCGAGGACAGCACGCCTAAGGCGAGTCGCTTGGACAGCTTCTCCTCGTGCAGTTGCGAGGAGACCAGCGGCGGTCCGAGCAGCACCCGCTTGACTCGGTAGCTCAGGCGTTCGGGACTCGTGACGGCGTTCGCCAGCGCTGGGGCAGCCACCTGCTCTACCCGGGGGGCCTGCACGTCGGTCATGGGCAGAGGCTACTTCCTTCCTAGCGCGTTCCTCATGCCGGAGCGGGGTTGGGTATTGCCTTTCTCACCCGTTGACGCTACGACGCGTGGGCAGGGTGACAATCCCCGCCTCAGAGAACCGGACGCACGGCGCCCACCGAGACCCCGCCGCCAAGCACTGGTTGCTCGGCCAAGTCCTCCAGCACCGGCGCGGTCACTCCGAGCAGGGCCAGCGCGCGGACGGCGAGCCGATCGGCCGCGCGGGCCGCCCCGTCGTCGATCTTGCCCGCGAAGGCCCCGCCGTCGGGCAGCGCGCCGGCGAAGACGCCCTCGGCCCCGTCCTTGGCGATCAGCCCCGGGATGCCTTGCATCAGGCGGGTCGCGATGCGCTGCGGGCCGGCGACCAACTCGGGGTGAGCCCGCATCGCCTCGGCGATGGAATGCTCCGCGCCGCCGGCGGCGCAGCCGATGCGCGAGAAGGCCCGGGCCAGGCCGAGCAGGCTGATCGCGAACACCGGCGCGCCGCAGCCGTCGACCCCGGTGGCCGCGATCGGCTCGCCCGCAAGCTCGGCGACGGTCAGGGCCAGCTGACGCTGCAGCGGGTGAGCCGGTGACAGGTATTCCCCGATGGACCAGCCCTCGTTGGCCAGGCAGGCGAGCAGCATGGCGGCGTGCTGGCCCGAGCAGTTCATCGCCAACCGGCTGGGGGCCGAGCCGGCGGCCAGGTACTCGTGTTGCTCAGCGAGGCCCAGCGGCAGCGCCGGCGGGCAGTCCAGGTCCTCCGGGGTCAGCCCGGCGCCGGCCAACTCGGCCGCGATGAGATCGCGATGGATCCGTCCCCCGGAGTGCGAGGCGGCGGCCAGGGCGCGCTCAGCGGAGTCGAGGTGGGCGCCGGCGCGGAGCAAGCCGACCGCCTGCAGGGGCTTGAGCGAGGACCGGGCGAAGATCGGCTGGCTGGGATCGCCCGCGCTGAATCGCACCGTGCCATCCGGGGCCAAGACGATGAGGTGGCCGGTGTGCAGCGACTCGACGACCCCGCTTCGCTCGACCTCTACGAGGGGGACGCCTGGCGAGATCCGGATCATGCGCCCATTCTCGCTGGTCGACGCTTCAGTTGCGTCCGTTCAGGTTCGAGTGCACCAGCCGCACGTCGTCCTCCTGCGCGGCCATCGTGGTCACTGGCCGCATCCCGAGCAGCCGGGGGCCGGCGGCGACCTCGACGACCGCGGTGACCCAGCCGCCGAATCGGCCGTGCTCGCGCAACGCGTCGCGGTCGGCGGGCAGGTCGACCGGCAGGAAGGCCCGGTTCTCCCAGTCCATCCGCGCCGAGTTTCCGGCGCGAGCCAACGGCAGCACTGAACCGCCGTCGGCCAAAGCGTCGCGGGCCGACTGCAGCCAGCCGATCGCGTCATCGAGGGCAGTGACCAGGGAGGCGTTGCCGTCACACCAGGTCGCGACCAGCTCGGGCCGGGTCCGGGCCACTCGGCTGCCCGACATGTAGGAGCCGGCGGCCAGCGACAGCCCCAACTCGCCGCCGTGCAGCCCCGTCAGCGCTAGCGCCTCGGCCAGCACGTGCGGCAGGCCGATGACCCGGGCCACGGCGTGGTCCTGCTCGGCCGCGGTGGTTGGCACTGGGCGCGCGCCCAGGTCGCACAGCAGCTCCGACAAGGTCAGCCAGGCGGCCAGGTCGGTGTCGTCCTCGAGCGTCAAGGCCCACGGAGCGTCACGGAACAGCAGCGGGTCGGCGGCGGCGAAGCCCGATTGCTCGGTGCCGGCGAGCGGGTGGCCGCCGACGAATCGGGCCGTCGGCAGGGCGGCTCGGACCTTGGCCAGCACCGGTGACTTGAGCGTTCCGACGTCGGTCAGGATGGTCTCCGCGCCCAGATGCGGGGCGATCGCGGCCAGCGCGCCGTCCAATTCGGGCAACGGCATCGCGAGGATGACGAGATCAGCGCCGGTCACCGCCTCGGCGGCGGTCCCGGTCACGGTGAACCCGTGGCGGGCGGCGGCGCGGGTCTCGTCGGGATCGGGGTCATAACCCACGACGGTGTACCCGCCGCGAGCTAGTGCTTGCAGCACTGAGCCGCCGATCAGGCCGAGGCCAAGGACGGAGATGCGGGCGAGATTGCGGGGCACTCACCGAACGTAGCGAATGATCCGACGCGGCCGCGCCTTTCGTAGCGCAGCGTGACCCTTCCGATGCCGGGCTGACACGCGACGGCAACGAACTGAGACCCGAAGGTGATCTGCGCTACTTCTGGCGCATCCGCTCTGCCTGGGACGCCGATCTGGGCGCCGCCCTGTTCTTTCCGGCGCGGAACGTGACAGGATCGTCGT
>JAOPUY010000341.1 GCA_025963265.1 Frankiales bacterium
TCGCGTGGGAAGGCCGTCTGGTGCACACCGGCATCTGGAAGGCTCCGGTGGCCGGTCCGGTCATGGCCCGCCGGGTGAATCTGGACGGCGACGGGCAGGGCGATCTGGCCGGGCACGGCGGCGAGCAGCGGGCCGTGATGGTCTATCAAGCCGAGTCCTACGAGCACTGGCGCCGGCACCTCGGCCGACCGGAGTTGAGTTTCGGCGTCTTCGGCGAGAACTTCACCGTCGAGGGGCTGCCCGACGATCAGGTCTGCATCGGGGACCGTTACCGCATCGGGGGAGCGGAGTTCGAGGTGACCCAGCCGCGGACCACCTGCTACCGCGTCGGGCTTCGCCTGGACGAGCCGCAGATGGCCGCGTTGCTCGTCGCCCACCACCGACCTGGTTTTTACCTCCGGGTCGTCCGGGAGGGGCTGGTGCAAGCCGGCGACGACATCGTCCAGGTCGCCGTCGGCCCGGAGCAGGTCAGCGTCTCCTCGGCCGACGCGTTGCTGTACCTGCCCGACGGCGACGTGGGCACCATGCGCCGGCTGCTTAAAGTGCGCGCCCTCAGCCCCGGTTGGCGGGGCTCATTCCGCGATCTAGTCGACCAAACCGATCATCCGCACCGCGGATCTCCCGAGCCGCTGGCCCCGGCTTGGGCCGGGTTTCGGCGGCTGCGGGTCACGCGGTTGGTCCACGAGACCGAACTCGTCACGTCCGTCTACCTGTGCTCGGTCTCCGACGGCGGGCTGCCCGCGCCGCAACCGGGGCAGTACCTGACCGTTCGGTTGCCCGGCGCCGGTGAGCCGGCGCCGGTGCGCAGCTATTCGCTGTCGACCTCGGTCGCCGACAGTTACCGGATCAGCGTGAAGCGAGAGCGTCACGGCGTGGTGAGCGGGTACATCGGAACCCGGCTGGCCGTTGGCGACGAGATCGACGTCGCGGCGCCGCGCGGCGAGTTCGTGCTGCGCGAGGATGACCGGCCCGTGGTGCTGCTCTCGGCCGGCATCGGGATCACCCCCGTGCTGGCCATGCTGCAGGCACTCGCTGCGCGGGGCAGCACTCAGCCGGTGTGGTGGCTGCACACGACGCGCCGGGCCGCCACCTACGCGCTCGCCGCCGAGGCGCGCCGGCTCCTCGAGGCGCTGCCGGACGCGCGCAGCCAGGTCTTCTACACGGCCGACGCCGACGGGTCGGCTGAACCGGGAGTGACCCGCGGCCGTCCCGATCGAGCCGCGCTCGCCCGGCTCAACCTGCCGACCGACGCGCTCGCCTACGTCTGCGGCCCGTCCGAGTTCATGGCGACCATGACTGCCGCATTAGCCGACGTGGGCTTAGCGCCCGACCGCATCCACACCGAGCTGTTCGCGTCGTTGTCGGCGATCAACCCCGGCGTCGTGGCCGCTGACCGACCCAGCCCGCACGCGCCGGCTCGAGCGGGCACCGGGCCGCTGGTCACGTTTGCCCGCGCCGGACTCACGAGTGCCTTCGACGAGCACGGCGCCAGCTTGCTCGAGTTCGCTGAGGCGTGCGACGTCCCGACTCGGTGGTCCTGTCGGACCGGGGTCTGTCACACCTGCTCGACGCCGCTGCTGTCGGGCACGGTCAGCTACTCGCCGCTCCCGCTGACCGACCCGGACCCCGGTCAGGTGTTGCTGTGCTGCAGCCGACCCGACACCGAGGTGGTCCTCGACCTGTGACCGATCGGCGCCAGGACCAGGCCGACCAGTTCGTGAACGCGGAAACGGCTTTAGTGAAGTTTCCTTCGAATATATGCACGGCGGGCCTTCGCTCGGTTAGCATCGGCGAAGGGTTGAGCACCGCCCGACCCGGGGCCGGTCGCCGAGACCGTCGCCTACTGGCAGTCGGAGCCGTCGTGGCGTGAGCCGCAGTCGAGTGAAGGGGCGTCAATGAGCGAGGACGATCGGGCAGCGGAGCGGGAGTGCACCTTTGACCGGCACGGGGACGAGTACCGGGTCAGGTTCGAGGAGCTGGCCGCGGACATGCAGGCGAGGTGTCCGGTGGCGTGGAACGAGTCGAGCGGCGGGCACTGGTTCGCCGCCGGCAACAAGGAGGTCTTCGACATCGCCCGGAGCGCGGACAAGGTCTCCAACGCCCGCGATCTGAACCGCGGTCTGCAGGGCATCAGCATCCCGACGTTGCGGATGCCCGGCATGGCCTCGAGCTTCCTGGAGATGGACCCCCCCGACCAGCGGTACTACCGGCAGACGTTGAACCCGTACCTGTCACCGGCCGCGGTGGCGCGTTGGAAGCCGGTGGCCGAGGAGATCACCCGCGCCGCGCTGAACGAGAAGATCGCGACCGGCGCCATCGACTTCGTCGACGATCTGGCCAACATCGTCCCGGCCGTCCTGACCCTGGCGATGATGGGCCTGCCGCTGGCCGATTGGCCGATCTACTGCGAGCCAGCCCACGCCGGCGTGTACACCAAGCCGGACTCTCCGGACCGCCCGCGCGTGATGGCGGCCAGCGAGGAGATGCGCCGACGCCTCGGGGAGTCGCTGCCGCAGGCGCGGGAGGAGGACCGACCGGGACTGGTGCAGGCCCTGGCCAACTGCGTGATCGACGGCCGGACGCCAGATGACGACGAGCTGTCGGCCCAGCTCGGGCTGATCATCGGCGGCGGGTTCGACACCACCACCGCGCTCACCGCCCACGCGTTGGAGTGGCTGTCAGAGCACCCCGATCAGCGCAAGCGGCTCTCCCTCGAGCGGGACAGCCTGCTGGACAGCGCCACCGAGGAGTTCCTCCGCTTCTACACCCCCGCCCCGGGCGACGGCCGCACCGTCACCGAGGACTTCGAGGTCGACGGGGTCGAGCTCAAGGCGGGCGACCGGCTCTGGCTGTCGTGGGCGATGGCCAACCGGGACCCGTCGGTGTTCCCCGATCCGAACGAGATCATCCTCGACCGGTCCAACAACCGTCACTCCAGCTTCGGCCTGGGCATTCACCGCTGCATCGGCTCCAACGTCGCCCGGATGACGTTCAAGTCCATGATCACCGCCGTGCTGGACCGCATGCCCGACTTCGCCTGCGACCCGACCGGCGCGGTGCACTACGACACCGTCGGGATCATCAACGGCATGAAGCACCTGCCGGCGACCTTCACGCCGGGCCCGCAGGTCGGCCCCGGACTGGCGGAGACGCTGCAGACGCTGCAGCAGATCTGCGACGAGCAGCGCCTGGCCGAGCCCGTCACCGTTCGCCACGAGACGGCCCGGGTGGGCCCGGCCGGGACCTGACCGCGCCGCCGCCGCGGGGTCAACCGGTGAAGGCGATCGTCGTCGGCGGCGGAATCGGTGGGCTCAGCGCCGCCTTGGCCCTACAGCGTCGAGGTGTCGAGGTGCAGGTCTTTGAGCGCGCCGACGGACCGAACACCGGGGGAGCCGCGCTCAGCCTCTGGCCCAACGCCCTGCGGGCCCTGGATGTCCTCGGCTTGGGCGAGGCCGTGCGCCGACATGCCGCGCTCGGCGGGGACAGCGGGATCCGCCGAGCAGACGGGCACTGGCTGGCTCGCACCCAGCTCGGGCCGGCCATCGTGGCCCGATTCGGGGACCCGCTCGTCCTCATCGCCCGGCGCCGACTGACTGAGCTGCTGCTCGCGGCCCTGCCGGCGGACGCGGTGGCCTTCGGCCAGAGCGTCACCGACGTCGTCGTCGGCTCGCGGTCCTCGCCAGCCACGATCACCGCCAACGCGACCCGGGTCGAGGCCGACCTCGTCGTGGCCGCTGACGGCGTCGGCTCGGTCCTTCGCTCCGGGCTGTTCCCCGCGGCCCCCGGCCCTCGTTATGCCGGCTACACCGCCTGGCGAATGACCGTGCCGGCGCCGGGGGCCCCGGAGTCCTTCGAGACGTGGGGACCGCACGGGCGCCGTTTCGCCGTCCTGCCATTGGGTGATGGCCGCTGCTACTGCTACGCCACCGCTCACAACCTGGCCGACCGGCGATTGGACGACGAGCGCGACGAGCTGCTGCGTCTGTTCGGCTCCTGGCATCGACCTATCCCAGAGCTCCTCGCCACCCTGGCTGAGGGCGCGGTGCTGCGCAACGACATCAGCGAGTTGCCCCCGCTCCCGGCGCTGCACCGCGGCCGAGTCGCGTTGCTCGGCGATGCCGGGCACGCGATGTCGCCGGAACTCGGACAGGGCGCCTGCCTGGCCATCGAAGACGCGGTCGTCCTCGCGGCCCTCGTCGATCCGACGGACCCGGTGGACACGCCGACCGATCTCGAGCGGTACACCCGCTCCCGGCTGGCCCGGACGACCATGATCGGGCGCCGATCACGGCGGGCCGGGGCCTTGCACAATCACTCGACTCTGATCCGCCACACGGCGGCCCGGGCCATGAACCGAGTCCCGGCCCGGCTGATCGCCCGCGGGCTGCGACCGGTCCTCGACTGGCGCCCGCCGCCACCGGGTGGGGCTGAGCCGCGCTAACCCGCGACGCCTATCGCGCCAAGCGGCGACGGCTCACGAGGGGGACGCCGGGTCGGCCGCGGGGGTCGCATCCGGGAAGGAGTGGTGCTCGTGGGCCACGATCCAGCGCCCGCCGGTCTTGCGCAGGCCGATGGTCAGCCGCAGCCGCTGCTCGGGGTCACGAGCGAAGTCGGCCGGTGTCCCGCAGCGCAGCAACGCGTAGGCGAACGCGACCTCGGCGCCGGCCGTGACATCGAGCGACTCGATCTCGAACACCGCGCCGCTGGCCTGCCACCCGAAGAACGGCGGCCAACTGTCGCGATAGGCCTCGATCCCGCGCACTCCTCGATTCGGCGGCGGGACGTCGAACATCACTATGTCGGGTGCGTGATCGGCCAGCACCGCGTCCAGGTCGCCCTCGTGCGCCGCGACCGCCCAGGCCTCGATCAGTCCCCGGATCTGCTGTTCATCGCTCATCTCGTCTCCTCCCGCCGTCCTGCTTCATTTCTCCTGCTGTCCTGCTCCTGCGCTGTCCCCGCGCCGGTCTCTCCGCTGCCGCTCGATTCGGTCATTCCTAGGTTGACTCCGCCCGCGGTGCGAAGGAATCGGTCTTCGCCCGTCCAGTCTCCGCCGTCGGCCGAGGTAGGGCTCGAGCGCCGCAAGCCCACCGGCGATCGAATACCCTCATCGGCATGACGCCGGAGCAGCTCGCTGACCTCGGGCATCTGCGGCGGGCCCGGGATCTCATGGACCGGGACTACGCGCAGCCCCTCGACGTGCCGGCGATGGCGCGCGCCGCACTGATGTCGCCGGCGCACTTCTCGCGTAAATTCCGCGCGGCCTACGGCGAGACGCCCTACTCCTACCTCATGACGCGACGCATCGAGCGGGCCAAGGCCCTGCTACGACAGGGGATGTCGGTCACTGACACCTGCGTCGCCGTCGGCTGCACCTCGCTCGGCTCGTTCAGCTCGCGGTTCACCGAGATCGTCGGCCAGTCGCCGTCGCAGTACCGCGTGCGGGACCACCGCGACCACGAGGTCGTGCCGCCGTGCGTGAGCAAGACCGCGACGCGGCCGCAGCGCAGCGGGGTCGCCGTCTAGCCGCGCCGCCGGCGGCCGAGTGGCGCCGAGCAGGATCGGAGAAGCGCGCACTCGGCTGGTGGGCCTACGGTCGAGTCATGACAGTCACCGTTTCCGCGATGTTCATCCCCGTCCACGATCCTGACGCCGCACTCGCCTTCTACCGCGACGCGCTCGGCCTCGAAGTCCGCAACGACGTGGCCTCCGACGGCTTCCGCTGGGTCACCGTCGGCGCGCCCGGACAAGACGTCGACATCGTCTTGTCCCAGCCGCACGGCGGCCGCTCCCAGGTCGAGGGCGACGCCCTGCTCTCGCTGGTGACCAAGGGATCGCTACAAGCGGCGATCTTCCGCGCCGAGGACCTCGACACCACCTTCGAGAAAGTCCGCGCCTCCGGCGCCGAGGTGCTCCAGGAGCCGACCTCCCAACCCTGGGGGGCCCGCGATTGCGCCTTCCGCGACCCCTCGGGCAACCTCGTCCGCATCGCCCAGGCCTGATCACGGTCCATGTCGGCTACTTGGCGCATCACTGACCCCGAAAGAACGTGAGACTGATGAAGACAATGACCTGTCAGCAGCTGGGCGGCCCCTGCGATCTCCGAATCCAGGGAGCCACGGCCGATGACGTGATCAAAGCCCAAGACAGCCACCTGAAAGAGCGGGTCGCCGAAGGCGATGCCACCCACGAGAGCGCGTTGACGAGCATGAAGGGCCGGTGGAAACGCCCCATCTCGGGGATGGGTTGGTATCGACAGGTGAAGCGCGATTTTGCCGCGCTACCCGAGGACTGACCCTCGGCCGGCCTAGCCGCCGCCAGCCACGATCGCGCGGCCCTAGCGGTCCAGTTCTTCCGAATCGCGCCCGGATCCGGCGCATTACTCGACGATCACGATCACGATGAC
Organism: Frankiales bacterium; assembly: GCA_025963265.1. Taxonomy (GTDB): domain Bacteria; phylum Actinomycetota; class Actinomycetes; order Mycobacteriales; family Jatrophihabitantaceae; genus Jatrophihabitans_A. The sequence continues at coordinate 6,404 of JAOPUY010000341.1, forward strand.
GCCGGAGGGCGCGTCGACTGCACCCTGCCGCCCGCGGTGAGCCCGGGCGGTGATCAGGGCTGCGACCCGGGCGGCGATCGGGCTGGTGGCTGTCCCGAGCTGCGCGTGGCTCAGGCCGCCGACGGTGGGCCCGCCCGCGTCGCCGACATTGCCCGCTAGCCGGAGCGAAATACGCCTGCTAGCAACAATGCGCCCGACCTAGCCGGCGCGGGATTGTTAACTGCATCGCCGGAACCCTGGCACCGGAGTGAACGAGGCCCGGCGTCAACGAGGCTCGGCGTCAACCAGGCCCGGCGGCCGCCGATGGGCGCCGCACCAGTCAGGCGCCCCGGCCCAACCGTTTTCGGTCCCCTTCAGTGAGGAGAGGCAACCATGACCAGCACCCGACCCACGCCGACCACGACTGATGCCGGTATCGCCGTCCACAGCGACGACCACTCCCTGACCATCGGCCCGGACGGCCCGATCCTGTTGCACGATCACTACGCGATTGAGCAAATGGCGCAGTTCAACCGAGAGCGGGTCCCCGAGCGCCAACCGCACGCGAAAGGCAGTGGCGCCTTCGGCCGGTTCCAGGTGACCCACGACGTCAGCGCCTACACCCGGGCCGCGTTGTTCCAGCCTGGCATCACCACCGAGCTCGTCGCCAGGTTCTCCACCGTGGCCGGGGAACGCGGCAGCCCGGACACCTGGCGCGACCCTCGGGGCTTCGCGCTCAAGTTCTACACAACCGAGGGCAACTACGACATGGTCGGCAACAACACTCCGATCTTCTTCATCCGCGACCCGCTGAAGTTCCAGCACTTCATCCGATCGCAGAAGCGGCGCGCCGACAACAACTTGCGCGACCACGACATGCAATGGGACTTCTGGACGCTCTCCCCTGAGTCGGCCCACCAGGTCACCTGGCTGATGGGGGACCGCGGCATCCCGCGCGACTGGCGGCACATGAACGGCTATAGCTCGCACACCTACATGTGGATCAACGCCCAGGCCGAGCGGTTCTGGGTCAAGTACCACTTCATCAGCGACCAGGGGGTGCAGTGCCTGACCCAGGCCGAGGCCGACCAGCTCGTCGCGACCGACGGCGATTACCACACCCGGGACCTGTTCGAGGCGATCGGGCGGGCGGAATTCCCCAGCTGGACCCTGAAGATGCAGATCATGCCGTTTGAGGAGGCCGCGACTTACCGGTTCAACCCGTTCGACATGACGAAGGCCTGGCCGCATGCCGACTATCCGCTGATCGAGGTCGGACGGATGACGCTGGACCGCAACCCGACCGATTACCACTCCCAGATCGAGCAGTTGGCCGTCGAGCCGAGCAACCTCGTCCCCGGCATTGGCCCGAGCCCGGACAAGATGCTGCTGGGCCGGATGTTCGCCTACCCCGACGCCCACCGGGCTCGGATCGGCGCGAACTACAACCAGCTGCCCGTGAACACGCCCGTCGCGCCCGTTCACAGCTACAGCAAGGACGGCCCGATGCGGTACAAAACGGTGTCTGATCCGGTCTACGCGCCGAACTCCAAAGGCGGACCGCGGGCCGAGGGGGCGACCGGCGAGCCAGCCGGCTGGGCCGTCGACGGGAACATGGTCCGAGCCGCCCAGACGCTGCACTCCGAGGACGACGACTGGGGCCAGGCCGGCACGCTGGTCCGCGACGTGTTCGACGACGGCGCCCGCGAGCGGCTGGTCCACAACATCGTCGGCCATCTGCTGGACGGCGTTTCCGAGCCGGTGCTCGAGCGCGCCTTCGAGTACTGGAACAACGTCGACAAGGTCCTGGG
>JAOPUY010000423.1 GCA_025963265.1 Frankiales bacterium
CCTGCTCGGCAAGCCGCTGTCGGCCACCGAGGCCGAGCGCTGGGGCATGGTCAACCGGGTCGTCCCAGCCGCTGATTTCGCTGCCACGCTGCGTGAGTGGGCCCTCGAGGTCGCCAGCGGCCCGACGGTCCGGATGGGCCACATCAAGGGTCAGCTGAACTCCTCCTTCGAGGCCGGCATGCTCGCCTCATTCAAAGAGGAGGCCACGCTGCTCGGCATCGGCGGCGGCGAGGACGGCCACGAGGCGATGCAGGCCTACATCGAGCGTCGGGACCCGAACTTCACCGGACGGTAGCCCGTTGGCGTCCCGGTCGACCCTTGCTGGGATCGACCGGGACTCCGCTCGGACTCCGATCCCTCCCGTCGATCGACCGAGACTCTGCTCCGTCACCGTGGGTTCAGGGTCCTCCGGCCTCTTCCAAATCTCGTCCGGTGTCTAGCGGGGGTGACCGAAGGTCCCCGCGCCCGGCTCCTAGCTTCGCTGGGGATTTGCGGCCACGGTTACTGGTCCGCGGCGCTTCGCTGGGGATTTGCGGCCACGGTTACTGGTCCGCGGCGCTTCGCTCGGGATTTGCGGTCACGGTTACTGGTCCGCGGCCGCGCGGCGCAACGACTCGACCGAGCGTCGGACGTCCTCGTCGTTCGTGGCCGCGTTGCTGACCGAGATGCGGATGACCTCTCGCCCGTGCCAGCGCGAGCCGGACATCCAGGTGGTGCCCTCGGCTAGCAGCCGGGCGGTCACCGCTCGAGTCCGCTCGTCCGGGCCGAACGCCACGCACAGCTGGGTGTAACCGACCTCGTTGAGAACTTCGGCGCCGTCGATGGTCGCGATTGCGGCGGCGAGCTGCTGGGCGGCGCGGGCCAGACCCGTGACCAGCTCGGCCAGGCCCTCTCGCCCCAATGAACGCAACGCGGCCCACACCGGCACGCCGCGGGCCCGACGAGACAGCTCAGGCACCGACTCATGTGGATCGGGCGGCCCAGAGGCGTCGGAGATGAGGTAGCTGGTGTGCATGCCGAACGCCGCGCGCAGCGCCGCTGGATCGGCGACGATCGCGACGCCGCAGTCATAGGGCACGTTTAAGGTCTTGTGCGCGTCAGTCGCCCACGAGTCCGCGCCGGCGTGGCCAGCCACCAGCTGCCGCAGATCACTGGCCGCGGCGGCCCATAGTCCAAACGCGCCGTCGATGTGCACCCAAGCACCACGGGTCCGAGCGAGCTCAATCGCTGGCTCGAACGCGTCAAACGCCCCCGAGTGCAGATTGCCCGCCTGCAGGCAGAGGATCAGCGGCTCGTCCGCTGGGCAGTGCTCGAAGGCCTCCGCTAACGCGTCGAGCCGAATTCGGCCTTGCTCGTCTGCGGCCACCGCCACCGGCTGGCCCAGCCCGAGGTAACGCAAGGCCAGGTCGACGGTGTCATGTCGCTCGGCCCCGACCAGGACCCGCACCCGCGGGGCTCCGAATAGGCCGTCGCGGTCCAGGTCCCAGCCCGCCCGGGCAAGCACGGCTCGCCGACCGGCCGACAGCCCGGTGAAGTTGGCCATCGTCGCGCCGGTCACGAAGCCAACTCCCGCCGTCGTCGGCAGCCCCAGCGCCTCTAGCAGCCAACCGGCCGCGGCCTCCTCGATTGCCGCCGCGGCGGGCGTGGCATAGCGCAGGCCCACGTTCTGATCCCAGGCGCTGACCAGCCAGTCTGCGGCCAGCGCCGCCGGCAGCGTCCCGCCCATCACCCAGCCGAAGAAGCGCCCGGACCCGATCGCCATCAGCCCGGGTTCGGCGTCGGCCGCGAGCTGGTCGATCACCTCGGCGGCGGGCAGGCCGCAGGACGGCAACGGACCGCCGAACCGGGCCGCGAGCGCGTCGGCCGAGGTCCGCGGGCCGACCGGGCGCTCGCCGAGGGTCTCAAGCCAGTGACGGGCGTGCTCGGCGGCGCGGTTGAGCGGCTGCTCGTACGCGGTCCAGCGGTTGGGGGGCAGTTCCGGTCCAGCCCCGTCGTCAGACCGTTCAGATCCAGCTCCGCGGTCATCCATATCTGCCGCCTCCGACCCGAGTAAGTCATTGCCAGAACATGCCCGTTAAGGCAGTCTCGCATCTGGCGCGCCGGCTCCCAAGCGACGGCGCGAGCGGCGAAGGGACTCCTGCGATGTTCGAACTTTCCGGCAAGGTCGCGCTCGTGACCGGCGGCAGCCGTGGCATTGGCCGGGCCGTCGCGCTCGGCTTGGCCGAGGCCGGCGCCGACGTGGTGGTGGCCAGTCGCAAGCTGGAGAACTGCCAGCAGGTCGCGGACGAGATCACGGCTGCGACCGGCCGGCGCGCGTTGCCCCTCGGCGTGAACGTCAGCCACTGGGACGCGTGCGACGACCTGGTCTCATCGGTCTATGAGCACTTCGGCCGCTGCGACGTCCTGGTCTCAAACGCCGGCATGTCCCCGCTGTATGAGGACCTGCCCAGCGTCACCGAGGCTCTCTACGACAAGACGCACGCGGTGAACGCCAAAGGCCCATTTCGGTTGGCCACCCTGATCGGCAGCCGGATGGCCGAGGGCGACGGCGGGTCGATCATCACCGTCTCGACCGCCGGCTCCTGGCGTCCGGGCGTCGGCGACCTGCCCTACGCGATGGCCAAGGCCGGTTTGAACGCGATGACGATCGGGCTGGCCGGGGCGTGGGCCCCCAAGGTGCGAGCCAATGTGGTGTTGCCCGGCGCCTTCGACACCGACGTGACCAGGGCGTGGCCGCCCGGGCAGAAGGCCGCGGCCGGTGCGAGCAATCCGATGGGCCGCATCGGAAGCCCGGAGGACCTGGTGGGCGTCTGCGTCTTTCTCGCCAGCCCCGCCTCGTCCTACATAAACGGCGCGCAAATCCTGGCCGACGGAGGCGCGTTCCGCACGCTCTGACGCCCCTGATGATCAAGGACGGTCCCGGCGGGTGCAGGATGGGGCGATGTTGAAGCAGACCGCGACCCAGCTTGAGCTCAGCCAGCACACCACCGCCAGCGGGAGCGCGCTGTTCGCGATCCTGGCCGATCCCCGGCGGCATCCTGAGATCGACGGATCCTCGATGTTGGTGGCCGCACCGGACAGCCAACTCATCGTCGGGGTCGGCGACGTGTTCACCATGAACATGCACATCCCCGAAATCGGTGACTACCAGACCGAGAACCACGTCGTCGAGTTCGAACCGGACCGGCGGATCGCGTGGATGACCGCCGGCGTCGGCCGGCCGCCGTCCGGACAGTACTGGGCCTGGCAGATCGAGCCCTTGGAGCTCGGCGGGAGCAATCTGATCCACACCTACGACTGGTCACGCGTCACCAACCCCAAAATGCTCGAGCGAGTCAGCTTTCCGCGCGTTCCGGCGGCCGACCTGCAGAAAACAATGGATCGCCTGATCAGCGCCGCCTCTCTCGAGCAGTAAGCAACGCTCGGACGAAAGATCTGCTCGACCTTGCCGGTGGGCGACCCAACAGGCACACTGATTCGATGGCA
>JAOPUY010000572.1 GCA_025963265.1 Frankiales bacterium
AAAGAGCGCCCGTGCTCGTTGTCGCCGCGGACCTTCGCGACCTGCTTGGCCAAGGAGTTGGCCACGGCCTTCGCGATCAGCGTCTTGCCGCAACCGGGCGGCCCGTAGAGCAGGATCCCCTTCGGGGGCCGCAGTTGATGCTCGAGGAACAGATCGGCGTGCAGGAACGGCAGCTCGACCGCGTCGCGGATCTGCTCGATCTGGCTGGCCAACCCGCCGATGTCGGAGTAGTCGATGTCCGGGACCTCTTCGAGGACCAGTTCCTCGACTTCGCTCTTCGGGACTCGCTCGAAGACGTAAGAGGAACGGGACTCCATCAGCAGCGAGTCACCGGAGCGGATCTTGATGCCGCGCAGCTCCTCGGCCAGGTAGACGACGCGCTCCTCGTCGGTGTGACCGACGACCAGGGCGCGCTCGCCGTCCTCGAGGATCTCCTTGAGCGTGACGACCTCGCCGGCCTTCTCAAAGCCACACGCGGCGACGACGTTCATGGCCTCGTTGAGCATGACCTCTTGGCCGTGCTGCAAGTTCTCGATGCCCACCTCGGGTGAGACCGAGACGCGCAGCTTGCGGCCGCCGGTGAAGATGTCGACGCTGCTCTCATCGACCGCTCCTAAGAAGACGCCATAGCCGGACGGCGGCTGGGCAAGCCGGTCGATCTCCTCTTTCAGGGTGACGAGTTGGTCGCGCGCATCGCGCAGCGTGTCAGCCAGTCGCTCATTGCGGTCCGAGAGCGCGGCGACTCGCGCCTGCGTCTCGATCAGACGATCTTCCAGCGCGCGCATCTGGCGCGGCGACTCGGCTAGACGGGCGCGCAGCAGTTCGATCTCGCGCGTCAGCGCCAGCGCGTCCGGATGCCCGGACCCATGCGACTGGCCACCATCGGCGCTATCGGACGTGAACTCATCCGCCATCTGCATACCCTCCCGATCAGCTCAGGCTTCCAGACCCGGAACGATTTCACCCTACACACGCGCCATCAAATAGCACGCCATCTGTTCCAGTGTCACGTTAAGCATGCGTTACATCAGGCGATTGGCCGACGGAACGCCGAGGCACGGTAGCGTCGTGGCTGTGGACACGTTGAACGCAGCCTCAGACGCCGCCAATGCCGACACCGCCGAAGTGGAAGTCTGGATCGACCAGGAACTATGCACCGGCGACGGCCTCTGCGTGCAGTACGCGCCCGAGGTCTTCGAGTTCGACGTGGACGGGTTGGCCTACGTCAAGGACTCCGACGGCGACCTCAAGCTGGCCCAGGGCGCTCGGGTGCCGGTGCCGGCCAACCTGCGCCTAGACGTGTTGGACTCGGCCAAGGAGTGCCCGGGCAACTGCATCCACGTGGCCCGCGCCGGCGACGGCGTCCCGATCGCCGGCCCGGACGCCTGAGCTTTCACCGGTCCTTAGGGGAGCTGCGGACGGAACGGCACTCGCTCGGCGGCTGACGCTGCCTCGGCTGCTTCGGCCCGGGCGACACCGAACGCCTCCTCGAGCTCGACGGTCTTGGCTGGGCGACGCTGCCGAGTCGGCGCGACCACGCCGGGCGCCAGCCGTCGGGCGCTCGTCAAGAACGCGGTGTGCCCCTGCATCCGATGATCCGGCCGCACCGCCAGGCCCAACACGTGCCAGTTGCGGACCAGGCACTCCCACGAGGTCGGCTCGGTGAAGCCGGCGTGGGAGCGCAGCGCCTCCACCAAACGGGAGAGCTGGGTGGTCGTGGCGACGTAGCCGATCAGCACGCCGCCGGGCCGCAGCGCGGCCGCCACCACCTCGATGACCTCCCACGGGGCGAGCATGTCCAGGATGACCCGGTCGACGGTCTCGAGTTCGCGGTGCTCCATGACGTCGGCCAGGCGCAGATCCCAGTTGCCGGGCTCCTGCCCGAAGAAGCTGTCGACGTTGCGGCGGGCGTGCTCGAGGTGGTCCTCGCGCCGCTCATAGGAGATGACCCGGCCGGTCGGGCCGACCGCCCGCAGCAGGGCGCAGGTCAACGCGCCCGACCCGGCTCCGGCTTCGAGCACGGTCGCGCCGGGGTAGATGTCGCCCTGGGCGACGATCTGGGCGGAGTCCTTGGGATAGATGACGGCCGCGCCGCGCGGCATCGACAGCACGTAGTCGCTGAGCAACGGCCGCAACGCGAGGTAGCCGGTGCCGCCGCTGGAGTGCACGACCGAGCCCTCAGGCGCGCCGATCAGCGCGTCGTGCTCGATCGCGCCGCGGTGGGTGTGGAACTGCTTGCCTGGGTCCAGCGTGATGGTGTGCAGCCGACCTTTCGGGTCGGTCAGCTGAACCCGATCGCCCTTCTCGAACTCAGCGGTCATGCGGAGGGTCCTCCTAGGGGTAGGCCAAGCGCGCGAGCTAGGTCGGTGGTGGCGACGACGCCGCGACTGGCGCCGTCCGAGCCGACGACGAGGTACTCACTCGCCGGGTTGGCTCGGACCCGCGCGAGCAGGTCTTGGCCGTCGAGCCAGTCCTCGAGAATCAGACCGGGCTCCAAGGGCCGGGAGAGCTCGCCGATCGTCGTCCAGGGCTGTTGGGTCGGCGGCAGTCGGCGGACGTCGCTCTCGCGCACCAGCCCGCGGCTACGGCCCGCGCCGTCGATCACCACGATGGCGCCCGCCGATTGCGCCTGCACCTGCCGCATCGCCTCGGAGACGGGCGTGGCCGCCGGCAGATACGCCGCTCGTCGCAGCAGCGAGCCGATCTGCAGCTGGGCGGCCCGGGTGCTCACCGCGGTGACCCGGAGCGTCTGGGTGGCGCCGATCCAGAGGAAGGCGGCGACCGCGAAACCCATGGCCGCCGCGCCCAGGGTGGTGATCGAGGCCGTCTCGCGGTTGCCCAGCACCACATTCGCCGCGAGCACGCCGATCGCCAGCAGCACGGCTACGCCTCGCCCGCACCAGGCGGCGACGACCGCCCCGGAGCTTCGGGACCGGCCGAGGGCCCAGACCGCGGACTGGACCAGCCGGCCGCCGTCCAGGGGCAAGCCCGGCAACACGTTGAACACCGCGACGACTAGGTTGCTCCAGGCCAGCAAGGCCAGCATCACACCGAGGCTGGTGTGCGCGTCCAGCGGCAGGCCGCCGAGCCAGCAGGCCGCCGCCAGCACGAAGGAGACGAACGGGCCGGCCGCGGCGATCGCGAATTCGTCGCGCGGCCGGGCCGGGTCGCCCTCGATCTCGGAGATCCCGCCGAGCAGGAAGATGACGATGCGCGTCACATCCAGGCCGAGGGCCCGGCTGACCAGGGTGTGCCCCAGCTCATGGGCCAGGATCGAGACCGCCAGCGCCAGCGCGAACACCAGCGCCAGGGCGTAGGACGCGGCCGAGGAGATATCGGCGACCTGATCGCGCATGAAGTCGGCGTAGCTGACGGTGATGAAGGCGGCGATCAGCACCCAGCTCGGGGTGAGGAAGATCGGGACGCCGACCACAGAGCCGAGTCGCAGCAGCCGGCTTCCGCCACGCGCGGGGCGTTTACCGCCTTCGGGCGGCGGATCGCTCTCGGCGGGTGGGCTGCTCACTGGGCTTATCGTACGGACCAGGCCGCACCGAGCCCCGCGGCGCCGAGCCTGTGAGTCGAGGCCATCAATGACCACTAATCTCTCAAGCGTGTTGTCGGAGCCGAAGCGGACGTGGCAGCAGGCGCCGGAACTGGACCTGCAATCGCTCATCGCTGTCGGCGTGGAGCAGCGGCGACACGGCAAACACGCCATGGTCAAAGCGGCCAAGCACTCCGCCCCCCGCGAACGCCGCGACCGCCGCCGTCCGCTGCACCCAGGGCTCCGGCTGACGCTCCTAGTCGGCGCCACCGTCGCCCTCGTCCTGATTCTCCGGTCCTTCGTGGTG
>JAOPUY010000583.1 GCA_025963265.1 Frankiales bacterium
AGGAAGGCGGTCGAGGCGTAGTAGAACGCGGCCTTGGTGATGCCGTTGCTGCCGTCGAGGAATTGTCGCTGCTCGGTTCCCGCCGGGTAGGACGCCGCGGTCAAGGAGCAGGTCGGCAAGGCCTTGCCGGTGCTGAGATCGATGATCGTCCCGCCGGTCAGCGGCTGCTTGGAGGCGTTAGGGCGCTGCAGGATGATCGGCGCCGAGACGACGGTCTTGCTGCTCCAGGACCGGCAGGACCCGATCGAGGTGGCGAACGGCTCAGGCGACTCGGTGCCCACGGTGTAGGACAGCAGTGGCGTGGTGGCGTTGTTCCCCGGGAACGCGATGGTCTCGGCGTGATAGGGCCCGGTCCGGCCGCGGTAGACGTCGACGCCGGCCGTGAAGGCCCAGGCCAGCGGCTTGGCGCCCTTCGGCTTGGGTGTGTAGTAGGAGGCGTAGCCCGTCGTCTTCAGTCGCGGATCCAGCAACGTCAGCGCGTGGAAGGCCGAGGTGAACCAGTTGGAGACGGCCGTGCGGTCGGAGACGACGGCGCTGACCCGGGTGATGTCGCTGTTGTTGGCGGCGAGCTTGCCGCCGGCGGTCGCGTACGGGTTCGCCCCGCAGGAGCCGACCCGCTTGGTCAGCTCGTCGTGGACGTTGGTCTCGCACGGCAGCGCATGGTTGGCCAGGTATTGGACATGGCTGCTCTCTTGGGCTTCCATCGTCGCGTTGCGGGTCACGCCGGTCTCACCGGCCAGGCCGCGGTAGTAATTCACCCAGGAGTACCCGCTGGTGTTGGTCGCGGGCGCTTCATTGGATTTGGTGGCGATGACGGCCGCGTCGGCGGTGGTCGCGGGCGCTGTCACCGCGACGAGCAGTCCGCCCGCCAGGAGCAGTGTTGCCAGGCCGGCCAGCCGCGGCCGAGCGATATTCGAGAACGGTAGAACGCGCATTTCAAACCCCCGTTTGATAGAGCTGCTTACGGGGAGTAGCTACTCACTTCCGGAGAGTCACACACAAGAAATTAATGCGCACCGTTACCTAAACGTGATCTTCGCCGACCGATGGGCGAGGTATGCACAGAATGCCCAGGTGTCTCAGGTCACTCGCGTTCGGTTTATTCGGGCCGACGGGTAGGCCCGATGATCACATTCCGTGGTCGAATTTAAATCTGAAACCCCGGGTTTAAGGCGTATAACGGACTAACTATCCGACTTGCCTAAGGTCACTGTGACGCTGTGTGACTGTCCGCCGCGGACGAAGGTGAGCTTCACCTGGGCTCCGGGGGCGTGCGAGCGCACGGCGGCGATGAGGGCGTCGGCCGAGGTCACCTGGGTCTCGTCCACGGTCCTCACCAAGTCGCCGGCCTTGAGGCCCGCGTCCGCGCCGGGTCCGCCCGCGGTGACCGCGGAGACGGTCACGCCCGAGGTGGTGGTGCTGTTCGAATCCGTGACGGAGACACCGAGCACCGCGTGGTAGGCCTTCCCGCCCGCGATCAGCTCGCTCGCGATGCGGCTCGCCTCGTCCGAGGGGATCGCGAAGCCGATTCCGATGCTGCCCGACTGCTGGGTCTGGCCGGGAATCTGCAGGCCGCCGCCGGAACTGTCGGTCGCGATCGCCGCGTTGATGCCGACCACCGAGCCGTTGAGGTCGACCAGCGGTCCGCCGGAGTTCCCGGGGTTGATCGCCGCATCGGTTTGGACCGCCTCGAAGACGGCCTGGTCGTTGTCGCCCGATCGCACCGGTCGGGCGGTGTTGCTGACGATGCCGCTCGTGACCGTGTCCGACAGGCCTAGCGGGGCGCCGACCGCGACGACGGTCTGGCCGACGCTCAGACTTGCCGACCGGCCGAAGGTGGCGGGCGTGAGGTTGCTGAGTCCGGCGACCTTGATCACGGCCAGGTCGTCGCTGGTGTCGCGTCCGACGATCGTGGCCGGGCCGATCCGGCCGTCGGACAGCGCGACCTGAATGGTGCCGCCGCTGGCGCCCAGCGAGACCACGTGGTCATTGGTCAGGATGTAGCCGTCGGCTCGCAGGATGACGCCGGAGCCGGTGCCCCCGGACTGCCCGCTGGCGACGTTGATGGTCACGACGCTCGGCCGAATCTTGTCGGCGGCCGCGCCGATCGTCCCGTTCGTCTTCGCCGCGGGGACACCGGTGTCGTTGGTGATCCGGAGTCCGGTGTCGACGCTGGAGTCGTTGTGGTCGGTGATGGCCACCGTGGCCGCGCCCACGCCGCCCCCGATCAGGGCGGCGACGACAGCGAGGGCCAACAGTGGCCCGAACCGCGAGCGGGTGGTCGGCTTCGCGGGTTCTTCGGCTGTCGGTAGCGAACCGGCGTAACCGCCGCCGTACTGCGGGACGCCGCCGTACGGGCTCGGCGGGTAGTAGCCGTATTGGCCGCCGACTGGGATGGTCGGTTGCTGGCCACCGGAGTACAACGCGGGCGAAGCCGGCGGCGCGGCCTCGATCGGGGCGGGGTCGATCGGGGCTGGGTTTATCGGGTCGATCGGGGCGGTGGGCGGCGCAGGGTGCCCATCGCCACTGGCAGGCTGCTGTGATTCGTCATAGAAATCGTTGTCGGCCATGCGACGACCCTGCTTTCCCGAACTGAGGATCTGCTGTGTCGGACTCCGGCCCGAGATAGGAGACCGCCTTGACGCGCAAGTGGTGCAAGCCGCGCGTCATGATGCAACGACTCTTAGTTACCTTCGTCGGTTAGAGTATTGCAATCGTCGTCCGTTTCGAGCCATTGACCGTCTACAGGCGATAGCTCTTGTTTGGGGGAAACAACAATTTTGCCGCGCGACCGGGTCAGCTTCCGCCAGGTGCTGAAGGTACGTGAATTCAGCGTCCTCTGGCTGGCTGAGGCGCAATCGCTGGCCGGCGATCAGCTTGCGCGCGTGGCCCTGTCGATCCTGGTCTTCGAGCAAACGGCTTCAGCCGTCCTCACCGCGCTGACCTACGCCTTGACGTTTTTGCCGGCGCTGATCGGCGGCGCTTTGCTGACCGGGCTGGCCGATCGCCATCGGCGGCGCGAGTTGATGGTGGCTTGCGACGTCATCCGCGCCGTCATCTTCGGCCTGATGGCGATCCCCGGCCAGCCGCTGGCGATCACGGGAGCGCTGCTGATCATCGCAACCCTGGCGGGCAGCCCGTTCACGGCGGCCGAGAACGCCCTGGTGCCGAGCATCTTGACCGACGAGCAGTACGTGGTCGGAATGGGTTTGCGCTCCTTGACGACCCAGCTGGCCCAGCTGGCGGGCTTTGCCGGCGGCGGCCTGGCCATCGCCTACGTCAGCCCGCGGGGCGGCCTGGCCATCGACGCCGGCACATTCGCGTTGTCGGCAGTGCTCTTGATGCTCGGGCTCTCAGCGCGGCCGCCAGCTAGTGCTGGCGCGGACACGTCCACCGTGTCCGGCTATCTCAACGCGGTCGTCAGCGGGGCTCGGTTCATCTTCGCCGACATCAAGCTGCGCACCTTGCTGGGACTTGGCTGGCTGACCGCGTTCTACGTCGTGCCCGAGGGCGTCGCCGCGCCCTACGCGGCCGAGCTCGGTGGCGGGGCGCGAGCGACCGGGCTGTTGATGGCCTCATTGCCGGCGGGCACCGCGCTCGGAACGTTGTGTTACGTCAAGTTAGTGCCGCCCGACGTGCGGGCGCGATCTATCGGGCTGCTGGCCGTCCTGTCGTCGGTGCCGCTGGCCCTCTGCCCGGCGGTGCACTCGCTCGCGCCCTCGTTGGCGCTGTGGTTCGTGAGCGGCTTCTTCGGCGCCTACCTGGTGCAGGTCTACGCCGAATACGGCCGCTCGGTGCCGGACGAACGTCGCGGCCAGGCCATCGGTCTGGCCAGTTCGGGCTCGCTCGCCGCTCAGGGCGTCGGCGTGTTGTTTGGCGGCATCGTCGCCGCGGCGGCCCGCCCGTCGATCGCCGTCGGGGTGGCCGGGGTCCTCGGTGCATTGCTGGCGGTCGGTCTGGCGGTGGCCTGGTCACGCGTGGTCGCCTACCGAGGCTCGCACCTGCCGATCCCGCCGGCGTCCAGCGAGCTTCGGGAGAAGTAAGCCGGCACCGGAGTCGGCGGTGGATCTGGCCGGCCCGCACGCCGCGTCGAGCCCCCGTGGCTCTCCGCGTGCGTGTCATCGCCAGCTTCTCGCTGGGTCGTCCGTCCTCGCCGGGTCGTCCGTGCTGGCTCCGGTCGAGTTCTCGCCAATCGAGCGCTCAGCCCCAGATGTGGTTGGTCATGTCAGCTCCCCTTTCCGCTCGTGGTGCTCGGGTGACGCCGCTCAGAGAGCGGCCGGTCGGGGCTCAGCCCCAGCTGCCGGGCTCAGCCCCAGATGTGGTTGGTCATGTCAGCTCCTCTTCGTCCGGTTGTGTCGGGTAGGCGCCACCAAGGCGGCGGTTCGGGGGTCAGCCCCAGATGTGGTTGCTCATGAGCATGATCCTTTCAGGCGAATTGCGTCGTAAGGCGGGATTGAGTACAGCGTACCGGTATTTTCTACCGTCTTAGGTTGAAAAATGGGGTATAGCGCGGCCCAATTCTGGTCGTGCAGGACCAAAAGCGTGCACGCTCCGGCACTTTGCATCACGGATTGGTGACGTTTCGCAACATGCGAATCACCCGGCCCGCCAGCGCCTCCGTTTAGGTGACAAGGCGTATCGGATCCGTTACCTTCTGTACCAGGGGCGAGGAGTTTTCGAATGGCGCGACTAGGACATGGCGACAAGTCGTCACGCCTGTTCTGGCTACGGAATTGGCGACTGTGGCAAACTCCCGCGAAATTGCGCGGGTACGTCTTGGCCGTGGACGCCGCGGCCATCGCCCTCGGGGTGTGGTTGCTCGTGACCTCAGACTCCGAGTCGTCCCCGATGTGGTGGCGGTTGCCGCTGCTGATCGGACTGGCGGTCACCTTTGAAGAGGTCTCGCTGCGAGTCGAATCGCTGCGTTTTCGACTGCGGGAGTACCGCCACAAGGACATGACGTCGGTGTGGACGTTCGCTGCGGCCATGGTTCTTCCATTGGGGCTCGTCGTTCTGCTCGTGGTGATCTTGAGGACCTATATCTGGCTGCGAAGCGAGCGCCCCAAAAAGGCGGTTCCGTTCAGAATCTTCTTCTCGGCGGCGACCATCCTCCTAGCTTGCGTTGCCGCACGTAAAGTTGTGGTTGAGACTTTGCAGCTATTGGGGGGAATGGGCGGCG
>JAOPUY010000612.1 GCA_025963265.1 Frankiales bacterium
ATCAACAGCGTGCTCGCGCTGACGAAGCTCGTGCCAGCCGGGATGGGCACGACCGCGGCGGCAGGGACCGCGATCTTCTCGGCGTAAGCCCCGCCGTTGCGGCCGGCTGGCAACACCATCGTCATCACCGCCTGACCGACCCGGAGCCGATCGTCGACATCGGGACCGAGCGCGTCGATCACGCCGGCGGCGTCCATGCCCGGGACGTAGGGCGCCGGCCGCTTCGCCAGCATCGCGGCGTAGGCGCCAGCCCGGAAGCCGGTGTCCGTCGGGTTGACCGCGGCCGCGTGCACCCGGATGACGACCTCGCCCGGACCGGGCTCGGGATCGGGCAGCTCGACCAGCCGCAAGGCGTCCGGACCGCCGAACTCAGTCACGCCGACCGCTCTCATCGGGTGTGAAGTCCGATGCGAGGGCCGAATCCGGTCCGACGGCCGCGCCGCGGCGTCTCAGGCAAGGTCAGCATGAGGCGATCCTGACAGCCGAGGGCGGAATCGGGAAATCCAGGGATCTCAGTCCGCGCTGAGGGGCTAGTCAGGCCGGGCGGCGACCGGCCCGTCTGACACCGCACCCGCGCTTCGCGGTCGGGTGGGCACCAAGAGCTGAGCCTCCAGAGCCGCGGGGTCAAGCGGACGGGCGAGCAGAAAGCCCTGCGCCTGGTTTACGTCCTGATCTCGCAGCAGATCCATCTCTTCGGTCGTCTCGACGCCTTCGGCCAGGGTGCTGAGCCCGAGGTCCTTGCCGAGCTGGACCAGGGTGCCGATGAGGGCGCGGGATTCGGGCGAGGTGGTGATCGCGCTGGTGAACATTCGGTCGATCTTGAGGCAGTCGACCGGGAACTGACGAAGGTAGGCCAGGCTGGAGTAGCCGGTTCCGAAGTCATCGACCGCGATCCGCACGCCGAGGTCTTTCACCGCCTGCAAGCGGCGCGCCGTCGCCTCGGCGTTGCGCATCAGCGCGGTCTCGGTGATCTCGACGATCAAGGAGGTCGGCTCGAGCCCGCTGATCCGCAGCGCGTTGGCGATGTCGTCGACGATGCCGTCGTGGTCCAGTTGGCGGCCCGACACATTCACCGAGATCGTTAACGTGTCGCCCCGGCCGTGCCAGCTGGCCATCTGGGTGCACGCCTGAATCAACACCCAGCGGCCGACTTCCAAGATCTGTCCGGTCTGCTCGAGGACGGGGATGAACTCATTCGGCTGAACCAGCCCGCGAGTCGGGTGGTCCCAGCGCAGCAGGGCCTCCACACCGACGATCGTCAGATCATCGAGATTGTAAATTGGCTGGTACACCAAGCGAAACTGCTCACAGGCGATGGCGGTGCGGAGGTCGAATTCGAGATCGACCCGACGGCTTATCTGGGTCTGCATCTCCGGATGGAAGAGCTCGTAGCGGTTCTTGCCGGCTGCCTTGGCCGCGTACAACGCCACGTCGGCGTCCCGCAACAACTCGCCCGCGCTGTCCCGGTCGCCCATCGCGATCCCGATGCTGGTCGGCACCAGCATCGGCACGGCCGCGCCGTCGAGCTCGAACGGCTGACGCATGACCTCGAGCAAGCGCTCGGCGACCAGCTCCGGCGCGACCTCCATGGACGCCCCGTCGATGAGAACCACGAACTCGTCACCGCCCATTCGGCCGATCGTGTCGGCGTCGCGCAGCGTGCTCTGCAGGCGGTGCGCGGCCATGACCAGCAGCCGGTCGCCCGCCTCGTGGCCCAGCGTGTCGTTGACGTTCTTGAACTCGTCTAGATCGACGAACAAGGCGGCGCCGCAGGTGCCGTTGCGGCGGTTGCGGACAAGCAGCTGCTCGACTCGGTCCATGATCAGGGCCCGGTTCGGCAGGCCCGTCAGCGCGTCGTGCAACGCCTGATGGCGCAGCTCAGAAGTCCGCTCGTCCACCATGCGGACGGCCCGCGAGCGGGCGGTTCCCAGCAGCAGAACGAACAGTCCGAGCAGGACGCTCAGGCCGATTCCGACGATCAGGACGGCCAAGGGCGGACCGCCGCTGAACACCCCCACTCGGGGGATCGGGCTAAAAGTGCTCACCGTCCATCCGTTGTGCAGGTCGACCGCGATGGCGCGGGCGGTGGGCGCCGCCGTGCCGCTGGTGAAGCTGACATCGGTCGCGCCCTGGTGATAGCGCATCGCCACCGCTAGGCCAGTGTGGCCGGCCAGCGCCTGGCTGAGCAGCACGGTCGGGTTCACCTCGGTGCCGACCCAGCCGAGGAAGGCGCCGCGTCGGGCCGCGACCGTCGCCGGCACGGCGCCGCCTCGGTAGACCGGCGTCTGGACGCCCAGCAGATTCTCCTGCCCGGTGTTGTACGGGAGGTAAGCGCCGGTGCCGGTGTCGCGGGCGGCCAGCAGCGGTCCGGCGAGGTCCCCGGCGCACAAGTCCACGCTTTGCGGCACCGCCAGCGAATTGCGCAGTTGTCCTAGGTCCGAAAGGCAGAAGTAGGACCGCCGATCGCCGGCCGGCGGGGTGAACGTCCCGGTGTTGCCCTCGGCGATCGCCTGCCGGTTGAACGCGGCCAGCTGCGAGCGGTCGACGAGGACGACCGACCCGACGGCCTGCAGCTCGGGGTATCGCGCGAAGATCTGCACGGCCTTCGTCCACGCGAGGAACTCGGCGTTGGTGGCCATCGGTTCAGCGACCATGAAGCCGCTGGCGTTGACGACCAGATCGTTCTGGTGATCGATCGCCAGCTGCAACGCTGACACCACGCTGGCCGAGGATCGATCAGCGTCCGAGCGTCGATGCGTCTGCTCATTACGCGCGGCCAAGCCCGCCGCCCACACGGCACACGCGATGCCGGCGACGGTCACGAGCGCCGTGCCAGCCATCCAGTAGCCTCCCCGGATAGCCGTCCGACGCACCCTCATGCTGTCTCCTCGCTGTCGCCGAGCCAGGCCGTGGGTGGGTCTGCTCTCTATATATCGGCAGCTGGGGCGCAAATCGGAACGGCCCGCGAGAAATGGCCACTTCGGCTAGCCCCGGGACGGACGCTGGGGGCACTGCGCGATACCTACAACGCTGGCCTCAGAAGACTGTCCGTGTCGTGATCGCCCCGAGAGCATCGGACAAGGCAACGTCTACAGCGTGAAAGTGGCTGAGGCGAACAACTCTGATCTGGATTCCCGAGATACTCGAGTTCGGCTTGAAAAACTGCTAGATCCAGGCACCCTGGTCGACCTGCATGAACCGGAAGACTCCGGGGTGCACGTCGTGCGCGGCCACATCGAGGGCCGCCCAGCGATCGGCTTCTGCACGGACGCCACCCGGATGGGCGGCGCGATGGGCACCGTCGGTTGCCGTCGCATCGCCGCGGCCTACCAGACCGCAATGGCGGAAAAGCTACCCATCATTGGCCTATGGCATTCCGGCGGCGCGCGGTTGGCCGAAGGCGTCCAGGCGCTCGACGCGGTGGGGCTGGTCTTCCAGGCGATGATTCAGGCTTCAGGCAAGATCCCGCAGATCTCGGTCGTCCTCGGCCCGGCCGCCGGCGGCGCCGCCTACGGGCCCGCGCTCACCGACGTCGTGATCATGGCCCCGGCCGGGCGAATCTTCGTCACCGGACCGGACGTCGTTCGCCGCGTGACCGGCGAGGACGTCGACATGGACTCACTCGGCGGCCCCGACGTGCACACCCGTCAAAGCGGCGTGGTCCATCTGCTAGCCGAGAACGAGGATTCCGCGATGGAACGGGCCCGCCAGGTCACGTCGCTGTTGACCGACCAGGGCGTCTTCGAGCTGGCTCGGGTGGGTCCCAACCCCGACTTGGGAGCGCTGCTGCCCGCGAACCGCAAGCGGGCCTATGACGTTCATCCGCTGGTCGAGGGCCTGCTGGATCCGTCGTCCTTCTGTGAATTCCACCGGCAATGGGCCCCGAACGTCGTCACCGGATTGGGACGGTTGGCCAGTCGAACGGTCGGCGTGATCGCGAACAATCCCTTGCGCCTAGGGGGCTGCCTCAACTCGGCGAGCGCCGAGAAGGCCGCGCGCTTCGTTCGGATGTGCGACGCGTTTGGGATTCCGTTGGTCGTGGTGGTCGACGTCCCGGGCTATCTGCCCGGAGCCGGCCAGGAGACCGACGGCGTGGTTCGCCGCGGCGCAAAGCTATTGCACGCCTTCGGCGAGGCGAGTGTGCCGCGGGTGACTGTGGTGACGCGCAAGGCTTTCGGCGGCGCCTACATCGCGATGAACGCCCGATCCCTCGGCGCCAACGCGGTGTTCGCGTGGCCGGCGGCCGAGGTCGCCGTCATGGGCGCGGGCGCCGCGGTTGAGATTCTGCATCGCAAGAAGCTAGCCGCCGTCGCCGAGGAGGACCGCACCGCGCTGTTGGCCCAGCTGATCACCGAGCATGAGCAAGAGTCGGGCGGCCTTATGCGGGCGGTGGAAATCGGCGTCGTGGACGAGGTCATCGAACCCTGCTCGACCCGCGCTCGCATCGCCACCGCGTTGGCCGGCTTCCCGCCCGCGCGCGGCGCCCACGGCAACATCCCGCTCTGAGAGGCCCTTTCGCATGTCAGCCGAATTTCAGACCGTCCGGGCCGAACTCGTGGCCACCGTCCTGCACGTCGCCGCTCAGATCGGCGATCCCGTCGACCCGTCGGACATGCTGGTGCTGCTCGACTCGATGAAGATGGAGATCCCGGTGATGGCCGAGTCGTCCGGCACCGTCACAGAGATCTTCGTGGTCGCCGGTGAAACCGTTCGCGAGGGTGACGCCCTGGCGATCGTGTCGCTGGCCAGCTAGTCGAACAGGGCGTCCAGGCTCGGCATGGCCACCACCGGCAACGCGGTGGCGGCCACCACGGCGCCCGGCCCGCTCCCCTGGCGGCCGGCCCGGCTTTCGATGACGTCCATGGTCGCGATGGCTTCCTCGGTGAGGAACCGGCTCTGCGGCGCGTAACTGTGCCGGTCGTCGCGACCGCGGCGGTGATGGGGCATGCGCAGCGGCGTGTAGATCGCCAACTCGTCCCGAGCTCGCGTCGCGGCGACGTAGAACAGCCTTTGCTCCTCGGCCAAACCGGCCGGCTCGCCCAGCGCCATGTCGGAGGGGAAAGCGCCGTCCACGGCGTGCAGAAGGTGGACGCTCGGCCACTCGAGCCCTTTGGCCGAGTGCACGGTCGACAACGTCAAGTAGTCCTCGTCCAAGTGCGGCGGTTTGGCGTAGTCGCCTGTGCTGACCGGCGGATCGAGCGTGATCTGGGCGACGAATTCCGACAAGTCGCGAGCCTGACCGGCGGTGCTGGCCAGCCGCTCGAGATCAGCCAGCCGCGCGGCCGGATCGACGTACTTGCGAGTCACCAGCGGGGTGATCAGGGCGGTGCAGGCGGTGGTCTTGGCCTTGATGGCGGTCTCGGCCCGGGCCTGCAGCAGGCAACGCAGGCTCGCGCCGAGCTTGGTCCGCGACTTCGCCGGGGCCTCGGCGGTGACCGCGTTAGCCCACCCCTCGCAATCCTCGTCGTGCCGCGCGTCGAGCACGAGTGGAAGCAGGGCCCGGGCTCGGGCCGGCCCGATGCCGTCGTGCAGGCGGAGCAGCCGGAACCACGCGACCTCGTCGCGGTGGTTGGCGACAATCCGCAGCCCGGCGAGGTAGTCCTTGATGTGGGCGGCCTCCAAGAATTTCAGGCCACCGAATTTCACGTACGGAATGCGCCGCGCCGTGAGCTCGACTTCGAGCAGATCGCTGTGGTGGCTGGTCCGCATCAGCACCGCGTGGTCGCGCAGCCGATGACCGTCCTCGACGCCGGCCAGGACGGCGTCGGCGATGAGCCGCGCCTCCTCGTCCACGTCGTGGCAGCGCACCAGCCGCGGCCGCCGGCCGCCGCCGGCCCGGTCGGCCCGCAGGCTCAGCCGGACCCGGTCCTCCTCCTCGGGGCGGATGACGTTCGCCAGGTCCAAGAGCGGTTGCCGCGAGCGGAAGTTCCGCTCGAGCCGGATGACCACTGAGTCGGGATAGCCGTCAGCCAGCCGCAGCAAGTGGCCACTGGTGGCGCCGCGGAATCCGTAGACGGCTTGGGCGTCGTCGCCGACCACGGTGAGCCCGGCGCCGGTCGGACGCAGGCCGGCGACGAGATCGACCTGGATCTGGTTGACGTCCTGGTACTCATCGACCAGCACGTGGTCCCAGCGCGCGATCAGTTTCGCGGCGATCACGGGCTGGGCCAGCAGCGCCCGCCAGGCCAGCAGCAGGTCGTCGAAGTCCATCAGCCCGCGGGCTCGCTTGCGGGCGGTGAAGTCCTTCAACAAAGCCAGAATCGGCTCGATGTGGGGCTCGTTCCAGGCGAAGTCGGTCA
>JAOPUY010000001.1 GCA_025963265.1 Frankiales bacterium
GTCTGAGATACCAGACAGTTAACGTAGGGTCGATCTCATGACCTCAGTGCCCGCGGCCCGCCAGGTGCTGGCGATCCTGCGCTACCTGGCGGCTCAACCGGCGCCGGTCCCGGCCGCCACGATCGCCCGCGAGCTCGAGCTGCCGCGGTCGACGGTCTACCACCTGTTGGCCACGCTGGTCGAGGACGGATTCGTCGTGCATCTGCCCGAACAACGGCGTTACGGGCTCGGGGTGAGCGCCCACGAGCTCGGCACCGGCTACTTGCGGCAGGCGCCGCTTCGGCGGTTGGCCCAGCAGCCGCTGGCCGCGCTGGTCGACCGGCTCGGGCACAGCGCGCACTTGGCCGTCCTGCACGGGCGGGAGGTCATCTACGTCATCGAGGAGCGGGCCACCGGACGGCCGCCGCTGATCACCGACGTCGGGGTGCGGTTGCCCGCGCATCTGGCGGCGAGCGGGCGGGCCATGCTCGCCGCGTTGCCGTCCGCGCAGGTCCGAGCGCTGTTCCCGACCCCGGCCGACTTCGTGCTGCGCAATGAGAACGGACCCCGCTCGGCCTCAGCCCTGCGGGCGCTGCTGGTCGACGTGCGGCGGCTCGGGCACGCGGAGGAGCACGGCGAGGTGACGCCGGAGTTCGCCTCGGTGGCCGCGGCCGTCCTGGACCACGCCGGCCATCCGCTGGCCAGCGTCGCCGTGACCTACCCCGAGGCCGAGGTGAGCGCGGCCCGGAGCGATTTCTTGGCCGGTCACGTCGTGCGAACCGCCCAATCCATCAGCCGTCGGCTCGGCGGCTGAGTCCCACCGCCGCTCGGTCCGACCGCGGCTGAGTTACGGCCAGCAGCTGCCGCCAGACTAGGACTAGTAGGTGCGGCGGGGCTTCTTGTAGCCCGAGTCCGCGGCTGAGCCGGGCTGGCCGGGACGACGTCGAGCGGGTGGCCCGTCGTCGAGCGTGATCTCGATCAGCTGACCGGAGACACGCGTGCGCTTGAGCGCCTCGAGCGTGCCGGCCGGCAGTTGAGCCGGCAGCTCGACCAGGGTGTGGTCGCCGTGGATGTCGATGTGCCCGAAGTCCGCGCGGCTCAAGCCGCCCTCGTTGGCCAGGGCGCCGACAATCGCCCCGGGCTGCACCTTGTGCCGTCGTCCGACCCGCAGCCGGTACTTGGCCATCGGCACGTCGGAGCGGGCCTTGCGCGGGCCGGCCACCCGAGCCGACCGCGGCGCGCTGGGCTCGCGCTCGCCGCCGGCGATCCGGTCGCGGGAGGCCTCGCGCTCCTTGAACTTGCGGACTGGCTCCGGCTTGAGCAGAAAGCCCTTGTCGTCCTGGGACAACACCGCCAGCGCGGCGGCGATGTCCAACACGGGCACGTCGTGATCGCGCTCGTAGTCGCTGATCAAGCCGCGGAAGAAGCCGAGCTCCTCCGAGTCGAGGCTGGCGGTGATCGAGTCGGCGAACTTGGTGATGCGCTGGGCGTTGACGTCCTCGACCGAGGGAATCGGGATCTCGGTGATCGGCTGCCGGGTGGCCCGCTCGATGGTGGCCAGCAGGTGCCGTTCGCGCGGCGTCACGAACAGCAACGCCTCGCCCGAGCGACCCGCGCGGCCCGTGCGGCCGATCCGGTGCACATAGGACTCGGAGTCCTGCGGGATGTCGTAGTTCACCACGTGGCTGATGCGCTCGACGTCCAGGCCGCGGGCGGCGACATCGGTGGCGACCAGGATGTCGAGGGCGCCGCTCTTGAGCTGGCCGATGGTGCGCTCGCGCTGGGCCTGCACCAGGTCGCCGTTGATGGCCGCCGCCGAGTGGCCGCGGGCCCGCAGCTTCTCGGCCACCTCCTCGGTGGCTGACTTGGTGCGCGCGAAGACGATCATCGCGTCGAAGGGCTCGACCTCGAGGATGCGGGTCAACGCGTCCATCTTCTGCGAGTGCGCGACGGAGATGTAGCGCTGCCGGGTGTTGGCCGCGGTGACCGTCTTTGACTTGACCGTGATCTCGGCCGCGTCGGTCAGGTACTTCTTGGCGATCCGCCGGATCTGGCTGGGCATCGTCGCGGAGAACAACGCGACCTGCTTGTCGTCCGGCGTGCCGGCCAGGATCGTCTCGACGTCGTCGGCGAAGCCCAGGTTCAGCATCTCGTCGGCCTCGTCGAGCACCAGGAACCGCAGCTCGGTCAGGTCGAGGGTCTTCTTCTCCAGGTGATCGATGATCCGCCCGGGAGTGCCGACGACGACGTGCGCGCCCCGTCGCAGCCCGCTGAGCTGGATGCCATAGCTCTGGCCGCCGTAGATCGGCAGCACGTGCAGCCCCGGCAGGTACTTGGCGTACTTGCCGATCGCCTCGGAGACCTGCAGCGCCAGCTCACGGGTCGGGGCCAGCACCAACGCCTGCGGCTTGTGTTGGGCCAGGTCGATGCGCGAGAGCACCGGCAGCGCGAACGCAGCCGTCTTGCCGGTTCCGGTCTGGGCCAGCCCGACGACGTGGCGACCGGCGAGCAGCGGCGGGATGGTGGCGGCCTGAATGGGTGATGGCGTCTCATAGCCGACGTCGTTGAGCGCGTGCAGCACGGCTTCGCTGATCCCCAGATCGGCGAAGCTCAGCTGTTGTTCTGTTTCTGAGGTAGTCATTGCCCTTTAATCTAGTCGGCGCCGGCCGCCGCGCCTGCAGCTGCACCGGGCGCAGCAGCGAAGATCAGCGGCATCGGCGAGGATCAGGCCATGAACTCAACCGGTCTCGGCGTCATCTTCCGTCCTGAACTGCCCCCGGAGCGGCTGCGAGACATCGCGCAACTGGCCGAGTCGGTCGGGTTAGCCGAACTCTGGCTATGGGAGGACTGCTTCTACGCCGGCGGCCTGACGGCGGCGGCGACGGCGCTGGCCGCGACCCAACGGCTCCGGGTCGGCCTCGGCGTGATGCCGGTGCCGCTGCGCAATGTGGCGACCACGGCGATGGAGATCGCCGGCCTGTCCCGGCTGCACCCGGGGCGGTTCCGACCCGGGCTCGGGCACGGCGTGCTCGACTGGATGGGTCAGATCGGCGCGCGGGCCGCCTCACCGATGACGTTGCTCAGCGAGTACCTGACCGCCTTGCGCGCGTTGCTGGACGGCGAGCGGGTCAGCACCTCGGGTCGCTACGTCCAACTCGAGGACGTGGCCCTCACCTGGCCGCCGTTGGAACGGGTCGAGCTGTTCACAGCCGCGGTCGGTCCGAAGACGCTCGCGGTCTCCGGGGCGATCGCCGACGGCACGGTGCTGACCGGCGAGACGACGCCGGATCAGCTGCGGCAGGCCCGGGCCATCGTCGATCAGGCTCGCACGCAGGCCGGCCGCGGCGGCCGGCATCAGCTCACGGTCTATGTGATGGCCGCGACCGGCCCGGACGCGCACCGACGTCTGGACGAGGAGCGGCGGCGCTGGTCGGTCGACCCGGGGGCCCAGCTCGGAGTCGCCGGTGACGCCGACGCCGTCGCCGCCGGTCTGCAGGCCTGGGTCGAGGCCGGCGCCGACACGATCGTGCTCCAGCCGGCCGCGGGCGAGCCCGACCTCGAACGGTTCGTCGAGTTCGCCGCGACCGAAGTCCGAGCCTTAGTGCCTTAGTGGCTTAGTGCCCTAGCGGCGGCTTACCAGCGTCTTGGCGGCTAATTAGCCTGAGGCCGCAACTACGGTGAATGTCCGGCGCGCCATTGGCAGTTACCAGTCTGTAAGGAGCATTTCCCCGCAGCTGCGGTAATCTTCCGACGTGCCCAGCTACCGGATCCGTGAGGCCGCAGCGCTAGTGGGAGTCAGCGACGACACCATGCGGCGCTGGGTCGAGGCCGGTCGCATTCAAGCGGCTCCCGGCGACGGCCGGCAAGCGGTCGACGGCGCTGACCTCGCCCGGTTCGCGGTCGAGCTCGCCGCGTCCAGCACCCGCCCGATCGCCCGTCCGGTGGTGCGTGAGTCGGCCCGAAACCGCTTCGTCGGACTGGTCACCGCCGTCACCCGCGACACGGTGATGGCCCAGGTGGACATCCAGGCCGGGCCGCACCGGCTCGTCTCGCTGATGAGCCGTGAGGCAGCCGACGACCTTGGCTTGCAACCGGGCGTGCTGGCGATCGCGTCGGTGAAGTCGACCAACGTCGTCGTCGAGGTGTCAGAGATTGCCGAAGTGTCCAGCCCGACCGAAGACCTAGCCTCAGGAGCCGACGAGTGAACCGCATGAAATCCTCTCTGACCACCGCGGTCAGCGCGGCCACCGCCCTCGCGCTCATCGCGGGCTGCAGCTCGAGCAAGTCGAGCGACGCCGGTGGCTCGACCAGCGCCTCAGCCAGCACCGCGAGCGCGACGACGAGCGCCTCGACCGCCGCGATCAGCGGGACGATCGTGGTGCTGGCCGCCTCCTCGTTGACCGAGTCCTTCACCACGCTGGCCAAATCCTTCGAGGCGGCCCACCCGGGCACGACGGTGAAGTTGAGTTTCGCGGCCAGCTCCGCGCTGGCCACGCAGATCACCTCCGGCGCCCCGGCTGACGTGTTCGCCTCGGCCTCGACCAAGAACATGACCCAGGTGACCTCGGCCGGCGATGCCTCGAACCCGACGAACTTCGCCTCCAACACCATGGAGATCGCCGTTCCGCCGAGCAACCCGGCCAAGGTCACCGGCCTGGCCGACCTCGCCAAGAGCAGCGTCAAGGTCGCGCTGTGCCAGACCCAGGTGCCGTGCGGCGCCACGGCGGCCACCGTCTTCAAGAACGCCAACCTGACCGTCAAGCCGGTCACGCTCGAGCCAGACGTCAAGTCGACCCTGACCAAGGTCGAGCTGAAGGAGGTCGACGCCGGCGTCGTCTACGTCTCCGACGTCAAAGCGGCTGGCTCCAAGGTGACCGGCATCCTGATTCCGGCGGACGTCAACGCCACGACCGAATACCCCATCGCCGCTCTGACCAAGGCGCCCAACCCGGCAGGGGCGGCCGCGTTCGTCGCGCTCGTGCTGTCGGCTGAGGGCACCGCCGCCTTGGCCGGCGACGGGTTCGCCAAGCCCTGAGCACCACACCGGCGGCTCGCCGCGAGCGGCGGATCGACCGACGGCCCGAGGCGACCCAGCGAGCGCCGGTCGCCATCGTGCTGCCAGCGTTGGTCGGTTTCGCGTTCCTGCTGTTCCCGCTCGTCGCCATGCTGTGGCGCGCGCCCTGGCACGACCTGTTTCATCTGCTCGCGCAGTCGTCCGCCCTGACCGCGCTGCGGCTGTCGCTGGAGTGCGCCACCGCGGCCATGCTCGCCTCGATCGTCCTCGGCGTGCCGCTGGCCTGGGTGCTGGCCCGGATGAGCTTCCCGGGACTGCGACTGCTGCGGGCGCTCGTCACCCTGCCGTTGGTGCTGCCGCCGGTGGTGGGTGGCGTCGCCCTGCTGCTGGCGCTGGGGCGCAACGGGTTGCTCGGGCGGCTGCTGGACCAGTGGTTCGGAATCACGCTGCCCTTCACGACGCAGGGCGTGATCGTGGCCGAGACCTTCGTGGCGATGCCGTTCCTGATCGTCGCCGTCGAGGGCGCGCTGCGCAGCGCCGACGCGGGGCTGGAGGAGGCCGCGGCGACCCTGGGGGCCTCGCGGCTGCGCACGTTCACCCGGGTCACCCTGCCGTTGATCGGTCCGTCCTTGGCCGCAGGCTCCGTCCTGGCCTGGGCGCGAGCGCTGGGCGAGTTCGGGGCGACGATCACCTTCGCCGGCAACTTCCCGGGCACCACCCAGACCATGCCCTTGCTGGTCTATCAAACGTTGGAGACCGATCCCGATCAGGCCGTCGCGTTGAGCCTGGTGCTGCTGGCGGTCGCGATCATCGTGCTGGCCGGATTGCGCGACAACTGGCTGCACCCGGGACGGAATCGGTGACCAGCGGGCTGGACTGCGCGGTGACGGTGCGCCGAGGCGCGTTCGAGTTGAACGTCGCCTGCACCGTTCGACCGGGCGAAGTCCTCGGGGTGCTCGGGCCCAACGGAGCGGGCAAAACCACGCTGCTGCGGGCGCTGGCCGGCTTGCAGCCCCTGGACGAGGGTCAGATCACCGTCGATGAGGAGGTGCTCGACTCCGTCCCGGACGAGGTCTTCGTACCACCCAACCGGCGCCCGGTCGGATTCGTGTTTCAGAACTACCGGCTCTTCCCGCACCTGTCC
>JAOPUY010000032.1 GCA_025963265.1 Frankiales bacterium
GACCCATCCTTCGATTTCGACGCGCAGTGTCCGGCCGGTCCAGCGGGCGCGAGCGTGGGCGTGGGCGACGCCGGGGACCTGGGCGGTGATGGTTTCTGCGGTGGTGATGATGTCGGCGTCGACTCCGTCCATCAGGCGGTGCGCGATGTCGGAGCTGACCTCCCAGCCGACGTGGCAGATGAAGCCGGTGACGATGATCCCGGCCACGGCGTCGGCCCAGGGAAAGCCCGCCGCGACGGCGATCAGGCCGAGCATGGCCCCGCCGGAGGACAAGGCGTCGAGCCAGGAGTGCCTGGCATCGGCCACCAGCGTCGCAGAGTTGATGCGAGTGCCGACGCGCAGTTTGTAGCGGGCGACGATCTGATTGCCGATGATGCCGACCGCCGCCGCGCCGATGCCCCAGCCGACGTCATGCGTGCCGCTGCCGTGGACGAGCTTGTGGATGCTCTCGTATCCAGCGAACGCCGCCGACGCCCAGATCACGATGGCGATGCCGATGCCGGCCAGGTCCTCGGCCCGCTCGTAGCCGTAGGTGTAACGATCGGTCGCGCTCTTGCGGGAGGCGCGGAAGCCGATGAACACGGCCAACGACGTCGAGACGTCGGACAGGTTGTGCAGCGCGTCGCCGAGCAGCGCGACCGATCCCGTCAGCAACGCCACGACCAGTTCGATGACGCCGGTCAGCGCCAGACCGACACCGCTGAACCCGAGCGCGCGATTGGCCTGACGACGCTCGCTCGCATCGTCCACGACGACGCTAAGCGGAAAGCTGACGCCTGGATCGCGCGTACCGGAATAAAGATGCATATTTCTAGGATGCCAGGCTGACGTCAGCCACGCCGACCAGCCGTTCGAACTGCGGCGGCGTTGTGCGGAAACGACTCAGGACCCCCGTCCGAATGACGAAGGTCCCGAGATCATTGGTGCGCCGCCAGGGACTCGAACCCCGAACCCGCTGATTAAGAGTCAGCTGCTCTGCCAGTTGAGCTAGCGGCGCGTATTTCGGTGATGCTGTGCTGCAGTCCGCATCTCTGAGGGCCGAGGCGAAACTTTATCAGACCTTGATCTGCT
Organism: Frankiales bacterium; assembly: GCA_025963265.1. Taxonomy (GTDB): domain Bacteria; phylum Actinomycetota; class Actinomycetes; order Mycobacteriales; family Jatrophihabitantaceae; genus Jatrophihabitans_A. The sequence goes on from JAOPUY010000032.1 coordinate 1,072, forward strand.
GGGCCGAATCAGGAGCGCCGCTGGCTGCCTCGCGGCTGGTGAGCGCTTCCGCGCGCGCCTTAGAACCGCTGGGTGACGGCGCGGACCACGTAGCCGCGGGCGTCCCAGGCGAAGACCTCACGCGGTCCCGGGTCTGCCTCAACCATGGCGTCTGCCGGTACCTGTGCGGGCGCGACGTGCCGACCGGCGTGTCCGTTTGGCAGTGAGCAGACAAGGTCGCGGTCCACGCCGGTGCCCTGGGCCTGGTGCGCGTCGGCCAGCGACAGCGTCGAGGAGCAGGGGGCGCCGAGCAGTTGATCGGCGCCGTCCGGGCGGTCGGCCTGGCCAGCCGGACTGGCTTCGGAGGCGCTGTCGCGATAGCCAACCGGTTCGTCGCCGTCACCCCTTCGGGCGCGCCGGAACAGCCTGCCGGTCTTGCCCAGCCTTACTCTCCACAGCGCCATTTCCGTCACGATGGCCCGCCCCCCGCGCTCATCAACCCCCCGGCTGCTTCGACGGGCTCCGCACATCTGGGCCCTCGCGCCGATGGCCAGCGCGCAAGCCGTGGGTGAAGTGTCTCGCACTCAGGGTGCGACTCGCCACCGACCCCGGCAATAAACCCAAATCGAGCGGTCGCTCCACTCTGACCCGATCCGGGCCGACGGCGCAGGTGAACCGCCTGTTTGCCCGCATACCTCGAAGATTGTGCTTTTGCGATGCGAGGATAAGGCTGAACTAGCGCGGTACCGACTGAGCAGGACGTCAACGCGACGAGAGACGGGCAGGCATCCACGGGAGGAACAATGCGCGCCACCATCAACGCCTTGAGGAATTCGCACATCGTGTGCGACCCCGGGTTCGTCGACAAGCGGTCGGCCCCGGCTCCGCGGCATCCGGCCATCGCGATCTGCAAGAAGTCCGACCGCGCGTGGAAGGTTCACTTCGTGATGGAGGGCGACGGGATAACTCGGTGCGGCCTCGACGCGCAGGAGATGTGCGTCCAGCCGACCGGGGCTCCACGACTGCTGCTGGTGCGAGCGTGCCGGTTGTGCGCCAGCCGGGTGCCCGCGGCGGCGGTGCGTGAGGTCCGCGAGATGCACGCCGTTCACGAGCCCGCTTAGCGCGGTCGAGGGCCGCGTGGTTGAGGGCTGACAGAAAAAGCGGGGGCCCGATTGAACGGACCCCCGCGGTGGGGTGAGTGACGGGGCTCGAACCCGCGACATCCTGGACCACAACCAGGTGCTCTACCAGCTGAGCTACACCCACCATGGCTCGTTGCGCGCGCCGGTCCGGCACGCCTGCTGAGCTGGATCAGTCTAGCGGTTGGCCGGCCTCCTCCTCGACCGGCCTCGTCCAGACCGAGTTTGGCCGGCGACGGCGAGCCGCCCCGTGGTCAATCCTTGGGCGCGCCGTGCGAGTCCGACGCGGCGACGGCGGCCTTGGCGGCGATCGCGGCCTGCTCGGAGGTCGGACCGGGTTGCGGCACGAACACCGTCGAGCGGTAGTAGCGCAACTCCTCGACGCTCTCCTCGATGTCGGCCAGAGCGCGGTGAGCAAGCCCTTTCTGCGGCTGGCCGAAGTACACCCGCGGGTACCAGCGGCGGCTGAGCTCCTTGATCGAGGACACGTCGATCATCCGGTAGTGCAGGTGCGCGTCCAGAGCTGGCATGTCGCGCGCGATGAAGCCGCGGTCGGTCGCGATCGAATTGCCGCACAACGGCGCCGTGTTGGCCTCGGGGACGTGCTGCTTGATGTAGTCGAGCACTCGGGTCTCAGCCTGCCCGAGCGTGACGTGGGATTGCCGGACGAGTTCGGTCAGCCCCGAGGTCTCATGCATCTGTCGCACGAACGGGACCATGGTGTCCAGCACGTCGTCCGCGCAGCCGATCACGATGTCGATGCCCTCGTCTAGCAAATTGAGCTCGGAGTCGGTCACGACGACGGCGATCTCGATGAGCGCGTCGCGGCTCAATTCGAGGCCGGTCATCTCGCAGTCGATCCACACCAGTTTGTCGTCGCGATCAGTCACGATTGCCGAGCGTAGAGCACGGGGGCGACAGCGGGCCGGAACCCGGGTCCGAAGCATAACGAAATGGCTAATTCGTTGCGCTTGCCGGCGGGAGAGCCTCAATCTTTCCTTGAGGGTTAATCGGCGCACGTCGCCGTGTCCTCGGCCTGGCTGTCTACGGGGGTAACAAATGGGCGAGCGAGTGGATGGGCCCGCATGACGCGGCATCGCGCCGATGACCTCGGCGCGGATGACTTAGGCCCCGAGGACTTCCATGCCAACGACCGCGGCGCCGGATGGCGGCGTCCGACGGCGTCCCGGTTTGGCCGGGTCAAGCCTGCGCGACGTGGGCGCAGGTCGGCCGGTCGCGGTCACGCCGCCGAAGCGAAACGCGACCCCGATCTTTCGCTGGCGCTCGAGTACATCGTCGCGACCGAGCAGCCGCCGATGCGGCTGCCGGGTCCGCCGGCCGAACCCGCCGGCGGTCAGCCCACGGTGCGCCAGATCCCGGTCGGACTCCGCCACGCGGTCGGGGCGAGCCTCGGCCGTCACGGGACCGGCCCCGGGCGGGAGCGGACCGCCTGCGGCCTGGACGCGACGGGGTTTCACTGCTTCGAGCAACTCGACTGGATCACGACGGTCAACCAGTGCCCCGACTGCGGCCAAGCTATGGCGAACTGAGCGGCGGCGAACTGAGCGGCGGGGGCTCGGCTGTGCCCTCGGCAGGGATCGAACCTGCGGCCAAGTGCTTAGAAGGCACCTGCTCTATCCGCTGAGCTACGAGGGCTTGCCGCAATGCTAACGATGCCCCGGAGCAGCCGGCCTGACTGTCCCCGGTGCGCCGCCCGGCGCCGCGACGGCCGTCAGCGGGAGCAGAAATCGGTTGCATCGGGCCGGTCCTCGCGCGAACGATGAGGTGTCATCGAGTACCGAGTGTCGCGAGAGTCGGCGCCCATGCCCAGCAAGCCGTAAAGCGCTAAGCCGATGAAGAAGGCGATCCAGAAA
>JAOPUY010000066.1 GCA_025963265.1 Frankiales bacterium
TCCATTCGAAATAAATTGGGCCGCCGATCTTGCAATACGTCGACTAATGCCCTAGCGTTAATCATAGAAGCCGCCCGAACACTCTCTGCTCTCCCCCGTGGGCTGAGAGGACCGGGCGGCTTCCTCAACTTCGACGCCCTGCTCCTAGCTCGGCCCGCAGCAGCGGTGGCCGGGCTCCGGCGGGTGACTCGGCCGAGCTGAACTGACCGGCAGCGATGATGCCCCGAACCGCCATCCCTGCCGTGTCCCCCGTTGCTTCGTATGACGAGCAGCGAACGGATTAGGTACGTGACTATGCCCTGGGTCACACCTATGCGTCAGACCTATCCCCACCACCGGCGCCGCTTACTCGAGACGATTGGCGAATCGCCGCGTGGTCGGCAATCGGTCCCGGCGCCGATTTCATTCCGGCCTGCTCTCGCGCGCCGGGGCCGGTCGGCAATCGCTCATCGCCCGGCGGCGATCGCAATGACCGCGACTGGCCCGCTGGCCAGAATTGCCAATCCCCCGCATTCACATTGCCGCCGAGCCGGGCTGGGTGGCCGCGGTGAATTGCCGGCGGCGGGTGTGGCATTCTCTTTTCCGGCGTCATTCGCTCGATGGCCAGCCCTCCTGAGCGCCGAGTGGAGCGCCGCCTCGGCTGTCGAGGCAGCCATCCGCCCCGACCCTGGAGTATTCGATGCCTGCGGTGAACGATGCCGGCGCCGACGGACTTGTCCGAATCGAACGACGCGCCGACCTAGGCCTGATCACGCTCACCCGGGTCCAAGCGATCAACGCGCTGAATATGCCGATGGTGACCGCGGTCGACGCGGCGTTGCGGTCCTGGGCCACCGACAGCAGCGTGACCGCGGTGGTGATCGACGGCGAGGGCGAGCGAGGCCTGTGCGCCGGCGCCGACGTCAAGTTCATGCGGGAGGCCGCCCGCACCGACCCGGAGCCCGCCCGGGCCTTCTGGCGGGCCGAGTACCGGATGAACGCGCTCATCGCCGGCTACGCCAAGCCCGTCTGCTCGTTGATGCACGGGATCGTGCTCGGCGGCGGGGTGGGAATCAGCGCGCACGCCTCGCACCGCGTCGTGACCGACAACTCCTCGGTCGGCATGCCCGAGACCGGGATCGGCATGATCCCCGACGTCGGCGGCACGTGGCTGCTCTCGCGCGGCGAGCACGAACTCGGCACGCACCTGGGGTTGACCGGGGTCAGCATCGGCCCGGCGGACGCCATCCGGCACGGGCTCGCCGACCACTACCTCCCGCCCGCCGGTCTGACCGCGATCCGCGAGGCGGCCGACGCCGCGACCCTGCTCGGCCTGCTGGCAGACAGCGGCCGGGCCGAGGACGCCGCCGCCGCCCGGCCCGCCGAGGGCCAGCCGGACTGGTCCTGGGTGCGGCCCTGCTACTCGGGCGACTCCATCGAGGAGATCCTGCGCCGGCTGCGAAGCCATCCTGCGCCAGCGGCCGGGCAGGCGGCCGACACCATCGAAAGCAAGAGTCCGAGCGCGACCGTGGTCACCCTGCGCGCGCTGCGCGAGGCCGCCCGGCTGCCCTCGCTGGCCGCCGCCTTGAACCAGGAGTACCGGCTCGTCTGCCGGCGGCTGGCCGACCACGACTTCTCCGAGGGCGTGCGGGCCCAACTGGTCGACAAAGACCGCCGGCCCCGATGGCAGCCCGCCTCGTTGGCCGACGTCGATTCGGCCGCAGTGGACAGCCACTTCGCGCCACGCCCCGGCGACGAGCTCGGACTCGACCCAGGCGTGATTAAGCTTGGCTAATGATCTCCCCGAGCGAGCCGGAAGCACCCGATCTGGCCGGCCCGCCCGCCGAGTCAAGCGAGCTCACCGAGGGCCCAGCGGCCCCGGTTGAGTCACCCGACGTCAATGACGTCACCTTCGACGAGCAGTTTTACCCGGCCCGGCCAAGGATGTTGCGGCCCTCGGTCCGCCGCGCTCGGACCATCGGCGGTCCGACCGAGGACGGCTTGGCTGAGGGTGGCAACCCGCGCTACGTGGAGTGGTTGCGCGGCAAGTCGATGCTGGCCGACGCGAACCAGCTGGCCATGCAGCTGTCCGGTCAGGGCAGCATGTGGCAGAAGCCCTTCGCGCACCCGAATCCGCGGGCCGCGGTGGACCGGGCCGCGGTCTGGTTCACCGCCTATCCGCTGTCGTTGATCACCACTCCTGGGCAGTCCTACTTGGCCACCCTGGCCGACCCCGAGCTGTGGAAGACCTTCGCCCTCATCGGCATCAACGCGGTGCACACCGGGCCGGTGAAGCAGGCCGGCGGGCTCAACGGCTGGAATCCGACGCCCTCGGTGGACGGCCATTTCGACCGCGTGAGCATGCAGATCGACCCGGTCTTCGGCACCGAGGAGGAGTTCCGCCAGCTGTGCGCGGCCGCCGGCGAGGTCGACGCGATCGTCATCGACGACATCGTCCCCGGGCACACCGGCAAAGGGGCCGACTTCCGGCTGGCCGAGCTGGCGGTCGAGGACTACCCCGGGATCTACCACATGATCCAGATCGAGCCTCAGGACTGGTACCTGCTGCCCGAGCCCCGGCCGGGGTCAGACTCAGTCAACCTGTCGGCCGAGGCGGAGTCGGCGCTGGAGTAGGCCGGCTAGATCATCGGCCAACTGGAGCGGGTGATCTTCTACGAGCCCGGGGTCAAGGAGACGAACTGGAGCGCGACCCGGGTCGTGGCCGGCGCGGACGGCGTCAAGCGGCGTTGGGTCTACCTGCATTACTTCAAGGCCGGACAGCCCTCGATCAACTGGATCGACCCCTCCTTCGCGGGCATGCGGCTGGTCATCGGCGACGCCTGCCACTCGATCGCCGACCTCGGCTCGGGCGCGCTTCGACTGGACGCCAACGGCTTTCTGGGCGCGGAGAAAAGCGCGGAGGGTGGGCCGGCCTGGTCGGAGGGCCACCCGCTGTCGGAGGCCTCCAACCACTTCATCGCCTCGCTGGTGCGCAAGATCGGCGGATTCACCTTCCAGGAGTTGAACCTGGCGATCGACGACATCAAGATCACCTCCGAGTCGGGGGCGGACCTGTCCTACGACTTCGTCAACCGGCCCGCTTACCACCACGCGCTGGTCACCCGGAACACCGAGTTCCTGCGGCTCACCTTGAACCTGTCGTTGCAATACGGCGTCGAGCCAGCGGCGCTGGTGCACGCGATGCAGAACCACGACGAGCTCACCCACGAGCTGATGCATTTCTCCTACCGCCACGCTGAGGACTCTTTCGGCTACGGCGGCGTCGAGCTGACCGGGCTGGAGCTAGGCCAACGAATTCGCAGTGAGTTGATCGACGGGCTCACCGGCGCCGTGCCGTACAACCTGCCCTTCACCACGAACGGCATCGCCTGCACGACCGTGTCGGTGATCGCGGCCGCGCTCGGGCTGGCCGACATCCAGACCCTCAGCGCCGAGCAGATCGCCGTGATCACCCGGGCCCACCTGCTGCTGGCGATGTTCAACGCGCTGCAACCCGGCGTGTTCGCCGTCTCCGGGTGGGATTTGGTCGGCATGGCGCCGCTGCCGTCGGCCGAGGTGGCCAGCCTGATCTTCGAGGGCGACACCCGTTGGATCAACCGCGGCGCGCACGACCTGATGGGCGTGAACCCCGAGGCGTCGCGATCGGAGGGCGGGATGCCGCGAGCCCGCAGCCTCTACGGATCGCTGCCGGAGCAACTGGCCGATCCGGCGTCGTTCGCCACCGGACTGCGGCGCATCATCGACGTCCGAAAGCAGTTCGCCTTGGCGACGGCGCGCCAGCTCGACGTCCCCGAGGTCTCGCACGACGCGATGCTGGTGATGGTGCATGAGCTCGAGGACGGGCGGCGTCAGCTCACCGCGCTCAATTTCTCCGAGCATCCGATCACCGGCACGATCCGGTCCGAGCATTTGCCGGCCGGCTCGCGGGTGTGGAACGGATTCACCGGGCAGCACCTAGCCGTCGTCGACAACCTGGGCAGCTTCATGGTGGCCCTCGAGCCGTTCGACGGCGCCTGCCTGTTGCTTGATCCGCCGGTTCCCGAGGCGGAAGCGGCCGGCTGACCGGGACGGGCGCCGGCGCTCAGGTCCCGCGCCGATACGAGTGATACAGATCACAAGCGCGCCACGATCTGCCTCACGAGCTGAGGGAATTGGCCACCCTACTTTTATCTCAGGCGGCCCGCGCGCACTCCCCGTTGTGTGCGTGGGCCGTCCTGGGCTCAAGTCCGCGCCCGAGCAGTCGATGAGAGTGGTGACGGCCGCTCGTGAGTCTCCACCTCCCCCCGTGGGTTGAGAATCCGAGCGGCCTTCGCTTTGCCTTGGAGCGATGCGCCCGGCACGTCGGCGCACGGTAATCACCCTGCGGCCACGGTGTGCGCACCGTGATCGGGCTGATCACAACCACCCCACCAAAATGATCAATGCCCTTGCGGCTACGGGTTCCTGGTGGTGAACTGTGTCACAGCGCGATCGGGACCAAGGTTGATCAAGCGGCTTTAGCCCCATCTGGGACAGCGCGCGCGCAAGGTAGGCAACGGCTAAAGAGTCAGCCGGTACGGCCCGATCTGCTTGTCGGCAGGAGGCGCAGACCAATGCGGAATGTCCGCGAACCGATTCGCCAGAGGAGCCGGGTCGGAGGAGCTCGCCGACGTACTGCCGGGCGCCGTCGAGCGGTGCTCGGCCTGACCGTGTCGGCGCTGGTCGCGTCGCTGCTCGCCGGGTGCAGCAGCTCGGGCGGCCAAACGCCCAGCCTGACCTGGTACATCAACCCCGACAACGGCGGTCAGGTGAAGCTGGCCGCCGAGTGCACGGCCTCGGCCGCCGGCGCCTACAAGATCAAGACCTCGTTGCTGCCCACCAGCGCCACCGCGCAGCGGCAGCAGCTGGTCACGCGGCTGTCGGCCAAGGACAGCTCGATCGCGCTGATGAGCGTGGACCCGGTCTACCTCCCCGAGCTGTCCGAGGCCGGCTTCCTCGCCCCCATCCCGGCCGCCGACGCCGCCAGCCTGACCCAGGGCATGGTCGGCCCCGCGGTCCAGGCCGCCACCTGGCAAGGCAAGCTGATCGCGGCGCCGTTCTTCGCCAACGTCCAATTGCTTTGGTACAAGAAGAGCGTCGCCCAGCAGGCCGGCCTGGACATGACCCAGCCGGTCACCTGGGATCAGCTCATCAAGGCCGCGCAGCAAAGCAAGAAGACGGTCGCGGTGCAGGCTGACCTGTACGAGGGCTACACCGTCTGGATCAACGCGCTGATCCAAGGCGCGGGCGGCAAGATCGTCGAGAACCCCGGGGCCCAGGCCAAGGACCTGCAGCTGGGACTGACCACCGATGCCGGCGCCAAGGCCGCGGCGATCATCCAGGAGCTGAGCAAGGCCGGGGTCGGCGGTCCGGCCCTGTCGACCAGCGAGGAGAGCCAGTCGCTCGCGCTGTTCCAGGACAACTCCACGGCCGGCTTCATGGTCAACTACCCCTTCGTCTGGGCCGCGTTGACGCCGGCGCAGAAAGCCGACGTTGGATTCACCCTCTACCCCCAGACGGTCGCGGGCACGCCGTCGAAGCCGCCCTTCGGCGGCATCGACATCGCGGTCGGGGCTTACACCAAGCACCAGAGCGCGGCGTTGGCCGCCATGAAGTGCCTGGCCAGCCCCGCCCATCAAGCCGAGTACATGGTCGGTGAGGGCAACCCAGCGGCCAGCACCGCGGCCTACACCGACCCCGCCGTGCTGAAGGCTTTCCCGGATGGCCTGGCGGCGATGATCCTGCAATCGCTGCAGGCTTCGGGCCCGCGCCCCCAGACGCAGTACTACAACGACCTCTCGACGGCTCTGCAGAAGTCCTTCAGCCCGCCCAGCTCGGTCAACGCGAAGACACCTGAAAAAGCGACCTCGTTCATTCTCGAAGTCTTGAGAGGGGAAAAGCTCCTGTGACCGCGACTCTGCAAGCGCCGGCGTCCGCACCTCCGCCTCCCGCCAAGCCCACGCGCAAGACGAAGCTGAGCGACCGCTCCCGTCAGGAGCGCAACCTCGGCTGGAAGCTGACC
>JAOPUY010000078.1 GCA_025963265.1 Frankiales bacterium
GGATGATCAGGCCGTCGAGCTCGGCCAGCTCGCGTTCCCGCCGAACAGGCACCGCCCGAGCGCCGGAGGACTCCAACGCGCGGACGTGTTCGCGGACGTCGCCCTGCAGGGCAAGAACCCCCACCAGCGGCACTTCGGTCATTCGGCGGGGCCCTCATTTGCTGGTGCTAGACGTGTTGGTGGTCGGCGTGTTGGTGGTCGGCGTGCTGATGCTGCGCGGCGGGCCGGCTTGGCAGCACTAGCCCGGCCAGCAGCTCGTCGGTGATGGCGGCGATCGCGGCCACGGCCGACTCGAACCCCTCGGCGTTGGCCTTGGAGGGCGAGCGCATGCCGGCCACCTTGCGAACGTACTGCAGGGCGGCGGCCTGGCTGTCAGCGCTGGTCGGATGCTCGGTGTACGGGGGGCGCAGAGTCTTGATGCTTCGGCACATGCCCTATTTTCTACCCGGTTTCGAAGTGTTTTCGTCCTCTGGCAGCAGAAACGCTCCGAAACTGGGGCGGCGGACTGGACCGGACGGGCTCACCAGCCGCGGTCGGCCAGGCGGTGCGGTTGCGGGATGTCCTCGACGTTAATCCCGACCATGGCCTCGCCCAACCCGCGGGAGACCTTGGCCAGCACGTCCGGATCGTCGAAGAACGTGGTGGCCTTCACGATCGCCTCGGCCCGCTGGGCCGGATTGCCGGACTTGAAGATGCCGGAGCCGACGAACACGCCCTCGGCGCCGAGCTGCATCATCATCGCGGCGTCGGCCGGGGTGGCGATGCCGCCAGCGGTGAACATCACGACCGGGAGCTTGCCGAGCTGGGCGACCTCGACGACCAGATCGTAGGGCGCCTGCAAATCCTTGGCGGCCACGTAGAGCTCGTCGGGCGACAGCGAGCTGAGCCGTCGGATCTCGGCGCCGATCGTCCGCATATGGGTGGTCGCGTTGGAGACATCGCCGGTGCCGGCCTCGCCCTTGGAGCGGATCATGGCCGCGCCCTCGGTGATCCGGCGAAGCGCCTCGCCCAAGTTCGTGGCGCCGCAGACGAAGGGGGCGGTGAACTGCCACTTGTCGATGTGGTTTTGGTAATCGGCCGGAGTCAGCACCTCGGACTCGTCGATGTAGTCCACACCCAGGGCCTGCAGGATCTGGGCCTCGACGAAGTGGCCGATGCGGGCCTTGGCCATCACCGGGATCGAGACCGAGGCGATGATGCTGTCGATCATGTCCGGATCGCTCATCCGCGACACTCCGCCTTGAGCGCGGATGTCGGCCGGCACCCGCTCGAGGGCCATCACGGCCACCGCGCCCGCGTCCTCGGCGATTTTGGCCTGCTCGGCGGTCACGACGTCCATGATCACGCCGCCCTTGAGCATCTCGGCCATCCCGCGCTTGACTCGGGCGGTGCCCACGGAGTGCTCGGCCGACCCGCGGCTCACCGATGTCTCAACAGCGTCATGCTCAGAAGTCATAGCACCGATTCTACGTCCGTTCAGATCTGGGTTTTCGCGCGTCTCAGGCCGGTGCGCCGTTCGCCGCGAGCACCACGTAGGCGCCGCCCGGCGCCATCGGCAACGCCTTGCCGTTCAGATCGGTGAACTTCGTGGCCGACGTCTCCGAGGCCCGGGACCACTTGCCGTTGAACCGCTTGCCGTTTCGGAACAACACGACCTTGCCCGAGCCCACGGTGTGGGTGAACTGCGAGGGGTTGCCGTTGACGTCGACGTCGTTGGGGTTGGTGGTGATGGTGCAGAACTGGATGAGCACATTGGGGGTGGCGGCCGGCTTGCCGTCGGCGTAGGACAGCCGATTCCCATCGACCGTCCGCACGTACTTGCCCGTCCCCGGGCTCCAAACGAAGGTGACCGGAGTCGAGCCCACGACGGTGCTGATGCTCGGCGCCGCCGGCGCGCCGGTCAGCTTGGACCAGGCGGCCGACCAGACGAAGCCAACGCTCTTGGAGCCCCCGGTCTTGGCGGCGGCGGCCATCTGGGCGAGATTGGCTTGCAGGTTGTAGGGGGCCGGGCGGCTGCCGTCGCGGGAGAAGCCGGCGGCGCCCCGGTCGTTAATGATGCCGGTGACTATCGAGTGGTCCAAGGTGGTGAGCGAGTCGCCGCCGCCGCCCGAGGCGACCAGCGCGATCTTGCCGTACTGGCTGAGCAGCTCGGCGTCGCTGGCTCGGACGCTGCGGACCGGCTCGACCACCGGCTTGTTGGTGCCGAAGACCGCGACCATCCGGCTGAGTCCGCCCTCGGCCTGCTCGATGTAGACGATGTCGGCCTGGTCGATGTTCAGTTGCGGCCGCCCGGGGGCAGTGTCGTCGATCTTGACGGCGATGACCGGAGACGTGCTCGGGGCGCCCACTCCGGTGAGCGGGTTCACCCCCGGACCGGTGGGCCGGTGCTTCGTCGGTGTCGGGGTCGGGGTCGGTGCCGGGCTCACGGCCGTGGTCGCGACGGCGGATGAGATCGTCGAGGAACTGCTGACCGGCTTCTTCTTGGACCCACCGCACGCGCTCAGCCCGCTTACTGCGCACACGACCGCCGCGGTCAGGGCCAGCAGCCGGGTTGCGGGGTGGGTCATGGAGTACCTCCAG
>JAOPUY010000142.1 GCA_025963265.1 Frankiales bacterium
GTTCTGCACGCCGCTGAGGGCTAGAATCGGGTAGCGGTACCAGACGTCGGCCAGACCCGAGGCGTCGATCTGGGCGTTGAGGCCCAGGTGCCGAGCCAGCGCGACCACGCCCAGGCCCGGGATGCCGATCAGCGCGGCGAAGCCGAGGCCTTGCAGGGTCTCCCGTTTGAGGTGCAGTCGATCGAAGCCGATCCCGAAACCCGACCGGACGCCGGCCAGCGCCGGGCTCAGCGCGAGCAGGTACAGGGCCAGCAGCGCGGGCACCACGCCGCTGAGCAGGCTGACCAGCTGGTAGCTCAGGTCGACCCATTCCCGGCTGGCCTGAGCGCCGTTGAGAGTCGCCACGGCGTCGGCGAAACCGCCCTTGCGAGTCTGGATGTCGGCGAAGTTGATGAGCGAGTTCAGCGCCGAGATGCCCAGCGAGACGCCGAGCACCAGCAGCACCTCGATGCCATAACGCGGGCTCGGGCGCTGCTCAGCTGCTGAATCGGCCGGCGCCGCCGACGCCGGCGCGGTGAGGTTGTCTGATGCCACCTATGCAGTCTGGCGGTACCGCCGGGAAATGTCGTTGCAGGCTTCGCACGTTTCGGGCGGTATGACGCCAGCTCTCATCAAATACCCGAACCCCACACAGCCCAGGCACAGTCCGCCGATAGATTCCAAGCCGGCCGCGACGACGATCAATCCGAGCAGCACGTTCGTCGCCAACGCCGAGGAGAACGCGAACCAGGCCACGGCCGCCGCGGTGGTGACCGTGAAACCCACGGCTTGGGCGAAGCGCTTGGGCGGACCGGGCACGAGCTTGGGCTCGCCGAGTCGGGGGGCGATGACCCGGCTGGCCAACTGGCCCAGCGGGCTGAAGCGTGGCCCCGAGGCGACCCGGAGCAGGAAGCCGGCGGCTAACACCGCGCTCAGCCACAGCCACTGGGTGGCCAGGGCGACTATGGCCAGGATCAACACGCCGCCGGCGACCGAGCGGGCGGTCTTCTCGTTCACCGGGTTGGGAAAGCTCAAGAGTGCGGGCACGCCGGTAGAAGTGGGGACCGGCCCCGATTATTCCTACCGGGCCAGCAGGAAACCTAGTGGCCGCGGGCGATCCATTCGGCGAGGTGCGCGGACTCGGCCCCGATGCTCGTGTCATCGCCGTGGCCAGGGTGCACCACGGTGTCAGGCGGCAGGCCCAGCAGCCGTCCCGAAATCGAGGCGAGGATCGTCGAGAAGTCGGAGTAGGAGCGGCCGGTGGCGCCGGGGCCGCCCTGGAACAGCGTGTCGCCGCTGAACAGCGCGCCCAGTTCGGCCGCGTAGAAGCAGACCGCGCCGGGCGCGTGTCCGGGGGTGTGGAGCACCTCGAGCAGGGTGCCGGCCACGGCGATCAGGTCACCGTCGGCCAGCGGGGCGAACGAGCGGTCGGGGTAGGTCATGCGCCACAGCACCTCGTCGGCCGGGTGCAGCTGAATCGGCGCGCCGAACCGCTCGGCCAGCTCAGCGGCCACCGTCACGTGATCGTCGTGGGCGTGGGTGCACAGGATGGCGACCAGGTTGCGGTCGCCGATCAACTCGGCGATCGGAGCGGCCTGATGCGGGGCGTCGATGATCACGCACTCGTGCTCGTCACCGATCAGCCAGACGTTGTTGTCCACCTCCCAGGTGCCGCCGTCCAGGCTGAAGGTGCCCGACGTGACGATGTGCTCGATCCGAGCCTGGAGCGCGGTCGGGTGATCGGCGGACGGGTCGGTCGGGTAGTCGCCAGGCTCGCTCATCAGAGCACCACCACCGAGCGCAGCACGTCGCCGTGGTTCATCTTCGCGAAGGCCGCCTCGATGTCGCCGATCCCGATCGTCTCGCTGACGAACTTCTCCAGCGGCAGCCGCCCTTGCAAGTACAGATCGATCAGCATCGGGAAGTCGCGGCTGGGCAGGCAGTCGCCGTACCAGGACGATTTCAGCGAGCCACCCCGCCCGAAGACGTCGATGAGCGGCAGTTCGAGCATGAGCTCGGGGGTCGGCACACCGACGAGGACGACAGTGCCCGCGAGGTCGCGGCCGTAGAAGGCCTGCCGGTAGGTCTCCGGGCGGCCGACCGCGTCCACGACCACGTCGGCGCCGAAGCCGTCGGTGAGCGCCTGGATCGCCGCCACCACGGCGTCGGTGTCCAGCCCGCTCGAGTTGATCGTGTGGGTGGCGCCCAACTCGGTCGCGCCGGTCAGCTTCCGCTCATCCAGATCGATCGCGATGATCCGGGCCGCGCCGGCCAACCGCGAGCCGGCGATCGCCGCCGCGCCGACGCCGCCGCAGCCGATGACCGCGATCGAGTCGCCGCGGCTCACGCCGCCGGTGTTGATGGCCGCGCCGATGCCGGCCATCACGCCGCAGCCGAGTAGCCCGGCGACGGTCGCCGGCGCCGCCGGGTCGACCTTGGTGCATTGCCCGGCCGCGACCAAGGTCTTGTCGGCGAACGCGCCGATGCCGAGCGCGGGGGAGAGCTCCGTGCCGTCGGTCAACGTCATCTTCTGGATGGCGTTGTGGGTGTTGAAGCAGTATTGCGGCCGCCCGCGCCGACAGGCCCGGCACTGCCCGCAGACCGCGCGCCAGTTCAGGATGACGAAGTCGCCCGGCGCCACCTCGGTCACCCCGGCTCCGACGGACTCGACCACGCCGGCCGCCTCGTGCCCGAGCAAGAACGGGAATTCGTCGTTGATGCCGCCCTCGCGGTAGTGCAGATCGGTGTGGCAGACCCCGCAGGCCTGCACCTTGACCACGGCCTCGCCCGGCCCCGGGTCGGGCACGACGATGTCGACTAGCTCGACCGGCTGGCCGACTGCTCGGGCGATGACTCCACGCACGGTTTGACTCATGCTGGCATCTTTTCACGCTGACCGCCGCCTGTGCCTGACCGCGGCCCGACTGGGCCCAAACGCGACCCGGCGGATAAGCCAGCGGCCCACCGGGTTTCCGGTGGGCCGCTGGAGAACTGGTGCCGCTGGGCGGTTAGCGGTCGGTGACGGCCACGTAGTCGCGCGCGGCCGGGCCGACGTAGAGCTGCCGCGGACGGCCGATCTTCGTCTCGGGGTCGTTGATCATCTCGTGCCATTGGGCGATCCAGCCCGGCAGCCGTCCGATGGCGAACAGCACCGTGAACATCTTGGTCGGAAAGCCCATCGCGCGGTAGATCAGCCCGGTGAAGAAGACGACGATCGGGTAGAGCTTGCGGCTGATGAAGTAGTCATCCGACAGCGCGTAGCCCTCGAGCTCGATGGCGATGTCGAGCAGGTCGTCCCGTTTGCCCATCGCGCGCAGGATCTCATCGGCCGTCTGCTTGATGATCGTGGCCCGCGGGTCGTAGTTCTTGTAGACCCGGTGGCCGAAGCCCATCAGCTTGACGCCGTCCTCCTTGTTCTTCACCCGCTCGACGAACGACTTGACGTCGCCGCCGCTGTCGCGGATCTCCTCCAGCATCTCCAGCACCGCAGAGTTGGCGCCGCCGTGCAGCGGGCCGAACAGCGCGTTGATGCCGGCCGAGACCGAGGCGAACAAGTTGGCGTTGGACGAGCCGACCAGCCGGACCGTCGAGGTCGAGCAGTTCTGCTCGTGGTCGGCGTGCAGGATGAACAGCAGGTCCAGGGCCTTGGTGACGACGGGGTCGATCTCGAAGTTCTCGGTCGGCAGCCCGAACGTCATCCGCAGGAAGTT